>CALEJX010000225.1 GCA_937898375.1 uncultured Ruminococcus sp. | reverse complement strand
CACAGGACTATAGTTTATATGCTCACATACTATGGATATCAGTCATATCTTGCAAAGACTTTTCCTGAGCATTGGGAACTTTATCTTACACTTACGGCGATACCGCTGACATTGGTGCTTTGTATAAAAATATTCGGTGTGCCTCTCGATTTTGTGCTTAAAGGCATAAGGGGCAGGAACGATAATATAAAGGAGAATGATAATGGAAAATAATTTTTTCAAGAGTGTTATTGACGCTGATGAGGCGGCTGTTGTAATATGCGACCTTGAACACACTATCGTGTACATGAACCCTGCGGCGGTAAAGAGATATGAAAAGCGTGGCGGTGCGGCGCTGGTGGGCAGGTCTATAAAGGGCTGTCACCATGGGGATTCTAATGACAAGATAGAGCGTGTCATTGCGTGGTTTAAAAAGGATAAGGGCAACAACAAGGTCTATACTTTCCGCAATGATAAGGAAAACAAGGACGTTTATATGATAGCTCTCAGGAATGATGAGGGGGAGCTTATTGGATATTATGAAAAGCATGAGTACAGAGATATCGAAACTATGAAGCTGTATGATATGGAATAGGCTGAAAAATAATTTATAAGGAGAATTTATGTTTACATTACTTAAACAAGAGGGTGCTGCACGCAGGGGGCAGTTTGAAACTGTTCATGGAACTATACAGACGCCTGTATTTATGAACGTGGGAACTTCGGCGGCGATAAAGGGCGGAGTTTCTTCCCTTGACTTGAAAAACGAACTTAAAACACAGGTGGAGCTTTGCAACACATATCATTTGCACGTCAGACCGGGTGACGATGTTATATATAAAATGGGCGGACTTCACAAGTTCATGAACTGGGACAAGCCTATTCTTACAGACAGCGGCGGATTTCAGGTATTTTCTTTAGCCAAGCTGCGTAAAATCAAAGAGGAGGGCGTGTACTTCAACTCTCACGTTGACGGACGAAAGATATTTATGGGGCCTGAGGAGAGTATGCAGATACAATCGCACCTTGCGTCGACTATCGCAATGGCGTTTGACGAGTGTGTAGAAAACCCTGCTGAGCACAGCTATTCAAAGGCGAGCTGTGAGAGAACGGCAAGGTGGCTTGAGAGATGTATAGCTGAGCAGAAAAGGCTCAACGGACTTGAGGAGACTATAAACAAGCATCAAATGCTGTTTGGTATCAATCAGGGCTGTACTTATGAGGATCTCAGGATAGAGCATATGAAGCGCATAAGAGAAATGGAATACTGTTCAGGCTTTGCTATAGGCGGTCTGGCGGTAGGCGAGCCTACTGAGGTCATGTATAACATTATAGAAAAGGTAGAGCCTTTTATGCCAAAGGATAAGCCGAGATATCTTATGGGAGTTGGTACGCCGACAAACATAATCGAGGCTGTTTACAGAGGTGTGGATTTCTTTGACTGCGTAATGCCGAGCAGAAACGCACGTCACGGAACGCTGTTCACATGGAACGGAATTATGCACATCACTAATAAAAGGTATGAAACTGACCCTAGACCTATTGACGAGCACTGTGACTGTCCTGCTTGCCGCAATCACAGCAGGGCGTATATCCGTCACCTGTTCAAGTCTGAGGAGCAATTGGGTGGCAGGCTAGCAGTTATGCACAATCTGTATTTCTACAACACGCTTATGGAGAAGATAAGAGAGGCTCTTGACGAGGGTAGATTTGAGCAGTTCAGAAATCAGTACAGCTCGCTGCTGGCTTCAAAGTGTGAGGACTAACAAAATATAACGGCATGACGCTGTTTTCGGAAAATGCAAAGATGTTATTTTGTGTTTTGCGGAGACGGCGTTTTTTTGTTTGGTGAGGGTAATCACATTGGCAGAGAGATGTTTAGATAGTGTGAGGGGTAGTGCGGGCGACCTAAGGTCGCCCCTACGGAAAAGGTGTGGAAACAGGCATAAAATGCGTGTGCATGGAGCTTGGAAAAGTATAAGGGAAGTCAGGATTTAATGGGAGGGCGTTCCGTACATTATATTATAGAACAATACATAGGGGGATAATATGAGTATTTTTGAGCTTTTTCTTACTGCGTGCGGACTTTCTATGGACGCTTTTGCGGTATCGGTGACTAACGGGCTTTGCGTAAAGAGGGGCAGGATAAGGGGGGCTTTATTGTGCGGAGTTATTTTCGGGCTTTTTCAAGGGATAATGCCTGCTATCGGCTATGCGCTGGGCATGAATTTTGCACAATACATAGAGCGGTTCGACCACTGGATAGCGCTTATACTGCTGGGTTTTATAGGGCTTAATATGATGATAGGCAGTGATGATGAGGAGGTGCAGACAGGGGGACGGCTCACCTTCGGAGCGGTGCTTGTGCAGGGGTTTGCCACCTCTGTGGACGCACTGGCTGTGGGCATAAGCTTTGCGGCGCTGGGTGTGGGGATAGTCAGGTCGGCGGCGTTTATATGCGCTGTTACGGCGGTCTTATCGTTCTGCGGGTTTATGCTCGGTCACAAATTCAGCGGAAAACTCAAAAGTAAGGCAAGAATATTTGGGGGAGTTATTTTAATATGTATAGGGCTAAAAATATTCGCTGAACAGACAATATTTGCTTAAAATATTTTTTGTATTCACATAAATATGTGTTGTATAAATATCTTTGTGAATTTTAATTTAACAATTACAGGCGTGTATGTTCATAAACAAGCCATAATATCAGTGTATAATAAATCTCGTGATTTTTAGACAAGTGTATAAATTTGCG
>CALEJX010000224.1 GCA_937898375.1 uncultured Ruminococcus sp. | reverse complement strand
ACGCTTCATTTTTCCGTATTCTTCATAGCCACGGAGTATGCAAAGGGTGTCTTTTGTGAATGTTATGTATACGTCCACATATCCGCCCTCGCCGTCAAGGTCAGCTTTTACGCAGTAAAGCAGCTCGTCGGTCATAACTCCACGTTTGAGCAGTTCGTTTTCTGCAAGCTGTGGCAAAACGTCAAAAAACTTCATGTATTCCCTCCTTTTCGGGATAAATTTCATATTCTTACGGTATTATTTTGTAAATTCGTATAATGTAACTGCCTATGACAGGTCAAAAAAAGACCTCTGATACCTAATATCAGAGGTCGCAATAGATCTGCAATATAATATCCAGAAAGCTAGAAAAATTTTCATCAGCTTTTGGTAATAAATGCAGGTAAAATGACATCTGAAAGGCACTTTGAACTTACATTGTTTGTAAGGCTTATATTCTCGTTAGTCTTTATAAGATCAAAAAGAATATTTCTCATTTTACCCACCACCTTTCAGTTTATTTTATAGCGTTTATCATTATACGAATTTTGTGAAACATCACGCAAGGTTTATTATATAGCCCAATTTTCTATTTGTCAATAGTTTTTTCCAAATTTTTTTTGCTCTTTGAAAAAGCTGCCCAGAATATGAGCGCAAGAAGTATCACAGCAAAGCACATCCAGCCAATAAGAACAGGCTTGCTCCTGCTTGAAAATGTGTCATAGTAGCCTTTAAGATAGATAAAGCATATAAGCGCAGGCACAACATATGTCATGTAACTGCGAAGCCCATTTGGAATATGCTTGCCCTTGCCTGTGTTGGCTTCTTTGATGAAGTTTTCCCAGCCCCAGCCGTTTTTGTGAACGCAGAAAAGCACTCCCACAAGAGAGCCGAGGGGCAGAAGATTTGATGATACCAAGAAATCTTCAAGATCCATGATAGTCGAGCCTGCGCCCATAGGCTGGATATTTTTCAGCAGATTAAATCCAAACACAGCCGGCATTGTAAGCACAAGTATCATCACAAGGTTCACGATAAGGGACTTTTTTCTGCTCCAATCCCACAGCTCAACTGTCATTGTGATAATATTTTCAAACACTGCGATAACAGTGGAAAGTGCCGCAAATGACATGAAGATAAAGAAACAGCTTCCCCACAGACGGCTTGAAGCCATGTGGTGGAAAACGTTAGGCAGGGTGATGAAAAGCAGTGACGGACCAGAGTCAGGCTCAATACCGTATGCAAAGCAGGCAGGGATTATGATAAGTCCTGCAACGATAGCCACGGCAGTGTCAAGAACGATAACGTTCACAGACTCGCCTATGAGAGTGCGGTCCTTTTTCAGATAGCTTCCGAATATCTCCATTGTGCCTATGCCAATGCTAAGGGTGAAAAACGCCTGAGTCATTGCGGCGAAAAGCACCGATGTGAAGCCCTTTTCTTTGAATACGTCAAAGTCAGGCACAAGATAGAATTTAAGCCCCTCAGAAGCTCCTTTGAGCCTGATAGAGTTCACCGCCAGCACCACCATGAGCGCCATAAGCAGTATCATCATAAATTTCGTTATCTTTTCAATGCCGTTTTGCAAACCAAGTGCGCAAACGCCGATACAAAGCACGATAACGATAGCCGAGAATATGAGCATTAGCCACGGGGAAGCCTGCATATCTTTGAACGCCTCAGCCGTTGCCGCCGTGCTTGAAGCGTCCACCGAGCCTGTGGCATACTTAAAAGCATAGTATAACATCCAGCCTGTTACCATGGTGTAAAACATCATGAGCAGATAGTTTCCTGCAATGCTTGTGTATTTTGTGCAGTGATATCGGCTTCCTGGCTTTTCAAGACGGTTGAAAGCCTGAGAAAGGCTTCGGTGGCTTCCTCTGCCTATGGCAAATTCGCATATGAGTATTGGAAGCCCCAACAGCACAAGGCAGATAAGATATAGGAACAGAAAAGCTCCGCCGCCGTTTTGTCCGCAAATGTATGGGAATTTCCACACGTTGCCAAGACCAATGGCACACCCTGCGGACACAAGTATAAATCCCAATCGGGATTGAAAGGTCGCTCTGTTTTTATTTTCGTTCATAATAATTCTCCTGTAAAATTAGTCAGACAAGCTCTATTATATAGTATATCTTAACTTTTGTCAAATTTTCACAAGATATCATATTACTATGCTAAAATATGTTGTAATGAACATTACAAATACACAAAAGTGGGATATAGATAGTCTGTTTTTGCGTAGGGGCGACCTTGGGTCGCCCGCTGTTTTTGACAGACCAAAAGCCCTCCCATTTCTGGAAAGGCTTTCAGTAAGGAAATTGATTAAAGAAAGGATAATTATTATACAAATCTATGCAAATTCTATTTTTCTGTAGGAGTCGATAGCGCCCTGATGTTTAACGCTTTCACCGCAGAATTTGTTTGAGAATGCTATACAGCGTTCAAGCTGTGCGCTGTCAAGGTCTGAGATATCCTCAGCGGTCACACCAAGGGTTTTCAACGCATACAGGAACGAGCCTATAAAGCCGTCCCCTGCGCCTGTTGTGTCAACGGCTTTCACCTTTTCGCTCTTTGCAAACGCCTGAGCTTTTTTTGTGAAAGCATACGCACCCTCTGAGCCGCAGGTGTATATCACAAGCTTTACATTGCCTGTGAAAAGCTTTGGCAGGGCGGCGTTTATGTCGCTTTCACCTGTGATAAATCCAAGCTCTTCGTCTGATATCTTCACAATGTCAGCCATTGGTATAAACTCATTTACAGTATCATGCAAAGCCTTTCTGTCGTTCCAAAGAGGGAAGCGCAGATTAGGGTCGAAGCTTATCATTGCGCCCTTTTGACGTGCATATGCGATAGCCTTTCTGTGTGCGTCTTTCATTGGAAAATCACCAAGGGAAACGCTGCAAAAATGCAGTGCATATGCGTCCTCAAACCATTCTTCTTTTACCTGCTCCGCTGAAAAAAGCATATCTGCGGAGGGCTTTCTGTAAAATGAAAACGTCCTGTTGCCGTCATTTTCAAGGCTCACAAAAGCCAAAGCTGTGTTCGCCTTGTCTGTGAAGCTTACAAGAGAGGTGTCAATTCCAGCCCTTGCAAGGTCGCCTGCTATCTTCTTTCCGAATGGGTCATCACCAAGCT
>CALEJX010000223.1 GCA_937898375.1 uncultured Ruminococcus sp. | reverse complement strand
CTCCCAGAAAATCCAACACAAATGTTGACATTCCGCATACCACAGGTCCGTAAAGCATACCTATAGTACAGGTCGCAAGAAACGTGAAACCTATTCTCAGATCAGGCGTTACTTCAATGGAAAATGATCTGATAGCAAACGCCAGCGCTATCAGTATTCCTGTTGTTGTCAATGTTCTCAGATCTTTCAGTGACTTGAAAGAGTCATAGAACATTCTTCCGAAGCTCTTCATAAATTTACCTCCTTATTTTGCGAGCTTGTCGCTTTGTGCATAACGGAGCATAAAAACAGCTCTGCACACTACCCATGCGGGATGTGCAGAGCCGCTATGAAAAGCTTCAATTACACATTCAGCGGGATGCGAAAACCGAACCGCAAAGGTTCTGCCTTTTTCGTTCCGACGGCAACTCCCCGTCCGACGGACACTTAACGCTCAGTTTTCTACTCTGTAATATGTCAAAGTCCTAAAGACTTAGACCTCGTGATAAATTAGAATGCAGTTTCATTAAGGATCTTGTAAAGCTCGTCCTCGAAAGGCTTCTTCATTGAAAGAGCCTCCTGAATATCTACATCATAGATCTTATTGTCCTTCATGCCTACAACTCTGTTGCCTATGCCCTGCTCGAGCAGCTCAACAGCGTGATAGCCCATTTCAGTTGCAACAACTCTGTCTCTTACTGTAGGTGAACCGCCCCTCTGAACGTGACCGAGAATTGTGGCTCTTGACTCGATACCGGTAAGATCCTGAAGAGTTCTTGTAATATACTCTGTCTTGCCAACACCTTCAGCAACTACGATGATGAAGTGTGTCTTGCCCGACTTCTTTGTCTGCTCCATTTTCTGAGCAATAGCATTGAGATCATAAGGCTTCTCAGGTGTAATAACAGTTTCAGCGCCTACAGCTGCTGCAACGTTGATAGCAATGTAACCAGCATTTCTGCCCATTACCTCAACAACTGAACATCTGTCATGTGACTGTGCTGTATCTCTGATCTTATCGATCATTTCCATAGCTGTGTTCATAGCTGTATCGAAACCGATAGTATATTCTGTACATGAAATATCATTGTCTATTGTACCAGGCAGACCGATACATGGGATACCCTGTGCTGAAAGATCAGCAGCACCTCTGAACGAGCCGTCGCCGCCGATAACTACGATACCGTCAAGACCCATTTCAAGACACTTATCTCTGCCCTTCTTTACGCCCTCAATATCTCTGAACTCAGGACATCTTGCAGTGTAAAGACAAGTACCGCCTCTCTGGATTATTCCTGAAACGGTTCTTGCGTTCATCTCAATGACCTCGCCGTTAAGAAGACCGTTATATCCTCTGAGGATACCTACGACTTCCATACCCTTTGCAAGTCCAGCTCTGCATACTGCTCTTACAGCAGCGTTCATTCCCGGAGCGTCTCCTCCGCTGGTAAGCACACCAATTTTCTTAGCCATGTAAAATACCTCCAAATCAGGAAACAATTTAGGCAACCCCACCAAGCGTGGCTTGTGCGGTGTTACTTTTATCCTGTTACTTTCCTAATAATCTATAATGAGCATAGCACAAAGCCCCTGAATTGTCAAGGGCTTTGTTTATTTTTTAACATTTTATTTAAACGTTTTCGCTATTCAGCAGGCACATCAGCAGGAGCTGCCGTTGCCGTATCTGAGGAACTGCCTGTGTTAGTATCAGGCTTCGGCTCTGTCGCCTTTGTTGTAGTGGTGGTCGTAGTCACAAGACCTGCGGAAACTGTAACTGTAAGCACATCGCCGTTCTTAACGTTCACAGTATTTCCCACGTTAACGCTTGTTGCCATAACATATCCTGCGGAAACTGAACTTGAGAAGTCGG
>CALEJX010000222.1 GCA_937898375.1 uncultured Ruminococcus sp. | reverse complement strand
GATAACGGCAGTGGCAATGGGTGCACTTATTGCGCCTGTGCAATCTTGGAACACATCTCGGACACGGCTTTTTGCGGCGATAGTTTCTGCCGCTGCCGCAGGGGTGTGCATAGTTCGGTTTATACCTGAGATACTTATACTGCGTATAGCTTTGGGACTTCTTATTGCAGTGGGCGTTATCACGCTGTCAAAAACGGGCTTTGTCCCTACCATTTCTGCCTGCATACTTCCAATACTTATGGGTACAAAAAGTCCTGTCTACGTCATTTCCGTCGCATTCATGACGGCACTGATACTTATTTCTCAAAAAGTCCTTGAACGCTTCGGTATGCATGAAAATTACGAATACAGACCTATCGAACCAAGCCCAGCGCTTCTCAAACTAAGAGCAAAGCAAATCATCACAGCGCTTGTTATCTGCATATTGCCTGCGCATTTTCATGAAATATTCTTTATCGCTCCGCCGCTTATAGTTGCATTTTTTGAGCTGAGTGGTAAAGGCTCAAAGCTTATGAAAAGAAAATACACCGCAGTGGCTCTCATAGCGGCAGCTTCGTTCACAGGCGTGACCGCAAGATTTTTTGTATCCGAAAAGCTGGGGCTTACCCTGACGCTGGGCGCAGTTTTATCTTCGGCTGTAATATTCGCCCTGTGCCGAAAGGCAAAGCTTTATTTTCCGCCATGCTGTGCGATATCCACTCTGCCTTTCATTATCCCACAGAATGCAATAATAAAATTCCCTTTTGAGGTCACTGCAGGATATATTATCCTTACCATTGCCGCAGTTATCATAGCAAAGCTTGGCAAGAATACAGATAAGGCATAACAAAAAACGTACAAAGCTTACACGCTCTGTACGTTTTTCTGTATCATGAGAATTATTCTCTGTTTTTAAGCACCTCGGCAGGGGTTATCTTGCCAAGCTTTCTTACCAATATCGCTGTAATGATAAAGTATGTTGCTATCACTCCTGCGAAAATTATAACGTAAGCAAACCATGGAAACGCAAGGTTTATGCCGCTTGTTACATTCGGTATGAACACAGGGAAAACCTTGTCCATAAGTATCTTTGAAAGCGGTATCTCGATAAGTGCGCCTAGGGTTATAATAATTGCGTTTCCGTTGAGGTAAAGCTTTTTCACGTCCTTGGTCTTATAGCCGAACACTTTCACAAGGGATATTCCGAACGAAGCCCTTTCTATCGTCACATTCAGCATAAGGAACATTACTGCAAAGAAAATTATTGCCGCAACTGCAATAAGCATTACTACCATTGACATCATAAGATCCGTGAAAACTGCCGCTGAACGCTTGATATCCGACTTTGTTGTTGTGCTGTAAAGTCTGCCCTCGTCAATGTCAAGTGCTTTGTCAGAAAGAACACAGTTATAGTAAGTGTCACTCTCACCGAAAAGTTCACGCATACTGTCGATATCCATGAACACCATAAGTCCGCCACGCTCATCGCAGATATCCTCAACTGTGAAAGCGTAATCCATAGAAGTTGCGTCATCTGTCAGGATAAACTTGTCGCCCTTTGCCACACCGTAACGCTCCACAACTGATTGGCTCACTGTTATAAAGCTTTTGCCCTTATGTGTTTTCACATCATAATACTTGTTGTCGCTATCGATACCCATAACAGTAACATCGAGATTATAGCCAAGCTGTTCCTTTGAAAGGCTCT
This sequence comes from uncultured Ruminococcus sp., assembly GCA_937898375.1. Taxonomy (GTDB): domain Bacteria; phylum Bacillota; class Clostridia; order Oscillospirales; family Ruminococcaceae; genus Hominimerdicola. The sequence continues at coordinate 2,410 of CALEJX010000222.1, read as the reverse complement.
TTACAAAGCAAGCTTCGCCGCCCTTTGGAACGCTCTCCTCAGGATATTTCAGAGTATACATATACTCATACTTGGTGTCATTTATAGTGTCCTTTCTCACGTTCTCGCAGAGATAATAGCAATCAACGCCCAGCATAAGAATGAACAGCGAGAACAGCATACTGAGAAGCACCGTTATGCCCGTGCGCATTTCACGAAGCATTTGGCGTATCTGAAATCTGCGGATAAAATTCTTGCTCTTTATCTTTACTCTGCTGTAGTGACCTGTTTTCTGCTCGTTTCTTATAAGTGAAAGCGCCGTCTGAGAAAGCCTTTTGTTTATTACCAGCGTATTAACTATCACCGACACAACAGGCGGCATAACAACGCTGTAAATGATAAGATACAAAGGATAAACAGGGGTAAAATCAGGGAGCGAGAAATATGCGTAGCTGTCAAGAAGCTGATAGTCAAGTCCCACAGGTGAGAAGCCAATCACCGCACCTATTATTCCGCCCACAAACGCAACTATAGTCGGAAGTGTTATGTAGTGGCGGATAAGGTCCTTTTTCTTTGCACCAAGTGCATAAAGCGCACCGATAACACTGCTTTCACGCTGTATCTGATGAATAACGAAAACTGAGATAATGTAGGTAAGAAGCGCCATGAGTATAACGCCCACGCCAAGTCCTGCATACTTTTTCATGACAACGTCGCCTGCCGCACCTGCAATACGGACGTTGTCGCCCTTCTTCACAAACATTGTCAGGTTATCAAGGTCAATGGTGAACACCTCGTCAAGAAGCTTGTCAGCCTGCTTTTTGAAGCTGTCGATACCATTCGCAAGGCTCTCCGCTCCGCTGTATGCAGACTTTGCACCCTCTGACAGGTCTTTTGAGCCGTCGTATGCGGCTTTCACACCTGCCGTGATAGCTTTTGCACCCTCGGGCAGAGCCTTTGCGCCCTCATAAAGTCCGCCCATTGCGTCATAGAGAGCGTCAGCTCCCTCAGAAAGGTCTTTCACGCCGTTTTTAAGCGTCTGTGAGCCGTCATAAAGCTTGTCGATACCATTTGAGATATCATCACGCTGCTTCAAGGCGACCTTGATAGTTTCAAGATAATACTTGTCTGTAACTTTCTTATAATCAAAGTCGAAATCCTCGATCATTTCCTTAAGCTCATCATCTGTTGCCTTGCCGTTAAGTCTGTAAGCATAGCAAAGATCTTCAGCTTTCTGAGTGCTGTCATTTTTGAAATAGTCATACTGGTCATCACTTACGAAAAGAAGTCCAAAGCCTTTGCTTGACACCGCCGTATCAGAGAAATTCTCAAAAGGTGCGTCATAGTCGGGAGTAGTTCCTATTCCCACTACCTTGAACTCAACACCGCCTGCTGTGAGCTTATCGCCCACTGACAGAGAATGTTCCTCGCCGTAGCGCTTTTCAACTACCGCTTCGCCCTTTTTCTCAGCAAGTCTGCCGCTGTCAAGCTCTATAAGGTCAATGGCGTTTCTTTTGCGAAAAACACGAAGCTTTGAGCCGTCCTTCGCAGTAACGTCAATGCTGAAATGCTGTTCAAGAGTAATGCCCTCGTCAGTTATTTCCTTTTCCTGCTCGTCTGTGAGAGGGATAAAAACGCCGAACTGTCCGTCCTCTACCTTGTTTGCCTTACTATGCTCGGCAGTTCCGTCGATGATAGTGTCTGCGCTTGCCACCACGGAAACTATTATGTACATTCCCATTACGATAAGCAAAACAAGCGCAAGATATCGTGCAAAATTAGTCTTTAGCTCACGTCCGAGCCTTTTTCTGAGTACCCTGTTCATTACAAGTCCTCCAGCTCTGCGGCAGGTATGCGTGTTTCGTTAAGATAATCCTTTTTTATAAGTCCGTCCTTAACGATTATTACCTTATGCACCATATTTTTTATAGCGTTGTTATGGGTAACGATAAGCATTGTTGTGCCATATTTTGCGTTTATTTTCTCCAACAGAATAAGAATATCTCTTGAAGTTTTCGAGTCAAGAGCGCCTGTAGGCTCGTCGCACAAAAGCAGCTTTGGATTTTTTATAAGCGCCCTTGCGATAGCACATCTCTGCTGCTGACCGCCTGAAAGCTGTGACGGAAACTTGTTTCTGTGTTCGGAAAGTCCCAAAGTTGTGAGAAGCTCCTCCATATCCAGCGGCGAATCTGAAAGATATTCACAGACCTGAATATTTTCCTCAACTGTCAGGTTTGGTACGAGGTTATAAAACTGAAAGATAAAGCCCAGATTTTCCTTTCTGTAGTCGGCAAGCTTATCAGGCTTAAGACCAAATATCTCCTTGCCGTCAACCTTAACAGAGCCGCTGTCCATAGTGTCAAGACCGCCTATGCAGTTAAGAAGCGTCGATTTTCCCATCCCGTTCTCCCCGATGATTGCAAGCCGCTCT
>CALEJX010000221.1 GCA_937898375.1 uncultured Ruminococcus sp. | reverse complement strand
AAAGAATTTTGGAGAACGCAAGCGGCGAAAACACTGTGATAAGGCTCGAAAGATACACAGCCGCCGACCATGCGAAGCATATTATCGAAACAAGCTGTGACTATATGAACAGCAGGATATTAGTTCTGTTAAATGCTGAGGGCTGTGAGATAATAAGGCGTATCATAGAAGAAGGCGGCATAAGCTATTTCAAAAGCGATGACCGCAACGCCTGCATGGAGATCTTCATGACCATATCAGAGCTTAGAATGAACGGCATAAGCCCTGATGAACTGATTTGGGATAGTAGGCGTATCAATGGTTTGAAAGATATTTTCACGTCTTATGAAAGCAAGCTTTTAGACAGTGAGCTTTATGACAACGCAAAGCTTATCAGTGCAGCCTGCGGTCTTATAAAGAGCGGCAAGGCTGACGTGAGCGGTGTTCATTTTGCATATGACAAGGAGATAGAAGCCGACAAGCTGACGGCGGAGTATATAGGGCTTTTGCCTGACCCTGCGGCGATAGATACCATGGCTGATATGAGTGATGAACAGTATCAGCAGGGGCTTAAAAAGATAGCGCAAAAGGCTGAGCTTTGGAGAAATTACGGCGTAACAAACGAGGTGGAGAGAACTGTTCTCCATATCGTGAACAGCGGATATGAGTTTTGCGATACCGCCGTGCTGTGTCCTGATGATGAGTACATGGATCTGTTCATGAGTGTGTGTGATTATTACAAAGTCCCTGTAGAATTTCCTGAGGGTATTTCATGCAGACACACTGACATTGCTGCATTTTTTAGGGCAATGCTCAAGTGGTGCAAAAATGACTATAGATTTGATCTTTTCAGAGATGTAATGCTCTCGCCTGTTTTCAGTTATGAGGAGAAAACAGAGGACGATAAGACTAAAAGCAAGGGCGTGATATTCCTTGAAGCACAAAACTCAGGAAACGGCTGGGGCATTGAATGGTATGGCACAAGGGGTAGTAATGTGTTCAAGGATTTCTATGAGGTTTTTAAAAATGATGAGGTCAGCGCAAAGGAGTTTTACGGCGGTGTGCTGAACTTGGTGAAAAACTATGTGAGAGCTGTAAACGCCGAACAGGGAAACTCTCTTTCAAGCGTAAAGGACGCTTTGGTAGGCAGATACAGATTTTACGCAGACTATAACAAGCACCTTAGCTTGCAGGAAGCAATGAGTGAGATGACCGACCTTGCAGAGAACGCAAGGTATTCTCTGCCTGCACCAAAAGGCGCTGTTACTTGCTGTCTTATGGGGCAGTATTCTGCGCTTTTTGAGAAAAACATCTACGTTCTCGGTCTGACCGCAGGAAGATTTCCTGCCGTGCAGGACGAGTCGCCTGTGCTTAACGATAGCGAAAGAGAAAATCTTTTCGGCAACCGTGAACATTGCTCAGACGCCACCGAGCGCAGAAAGCTCACTGACCTTGTGAGAACTGTCCTTATGGCTGAGAGAGCAAACCTTGTTGTAAGTTGCAGCATTTATGATACCGCAGAAATAAGGGCGCAAAGCCCGTCGGCAGTGTATACTGTCATTGCGGCTGAAAAGGGCGCTGATATAGACAAGATAGAAGTTTATGATTATCTCTCTGACAGACACAAAGTAAGCGTACGTTCTGAGATGTCAGCTAACAAGGCTTTTCTTAGCAAGGCGGAGAGTATCGTACTTCATGAGGACGGCGCAAAGCAAAGCCAAAGCCTTACGGAGTATCTTGATAAGAAAAGAGAGAGCCGTATAGAGCAACTGCGTGAAATGTGCGAAGAAAAGCATTTTACTATTTCTGCAACGAGTCTTAAAAATATGCTGCAGTGTCCGCTGAGATTTTTCTATGAGCGTATCGCCCATGTTGAAAAGCCGCAGGAGGTGGATATAGATCGCAGTGCATGGCTAAAAAGCAACGGCAAGGGAATGTATATCCATGAGATAATGGAGGATTATGCCAAGGCTGTGCTTAAAGGCAAAAGTGCGGATGAGGTGTCTGAAACTGTTGACAAAGCAGTGCTTGATGAGATATTCGAGAGCGTTACAAATAAATATCTCCGTGATTATCCACCGGTGGATATGGCTGTTGCACATAGCGAGAGAGATGAATATTACATCTGTATCACGACATATCTTGACGCACTGCACGGCGATATACACTCAGGCAAACGTGAGGTCGTTGAGGTCGAGTGCCCGTTTTGCGGTGATGTGGAGATAAATGATTATAAAGTCACCATAAGAGGCAGGATAGACCGCCTTGACAAGATAATAGACGGCGCTAATGTGTCATATCAGATAGTTGACTATAAGACAGGGGATATCAAAGACTTCAGAAAGAAGCTTCCAGAAGATCCGCAGGACTATATTTATGCTCTTGCGCTTGAAAATGGTCTTACGCCTGTGGGAGCAGTCAGCAGAAGTGATATAA
>CALEJX010000220.1 GCA_937898375.1 uncultured Ruminococcus sp. | reverse complement strand
CTGCTTTGCAGAAATCCGACAGCCCATTTTTTTCTTATTCACATTTGCAATATCCCCACAAAGGGCGGTAGGTGCGAACAGCGTTCGCCCATTTCGTTTCCCCACAAGTCCATGGTTTACTACAATATATAAACACCGCACAAACCATGTAGGGGAGCGGCGCAATTTCTGCTTTGCAGAAATCCGACAGCCCATTTTTTTCTTATTCACATTTGCAATATCCGCACAAACGGCGGTAGGGGCGAACAGCGTTCGCCCGCCTTTGTTCGTCTACATGGTTTGTATAAACTCAAACCTTGTCGCTCCCCGAACGGGACGTCGAGGACGCCGTCCCCTACAATTATGTGCCACATTGCCATACCGCAAAATCGCTCCGCTCGGTGTTTCCTCTGCTTTGCATTGGCTTCCCTACTCTGTGCGGCACTGCCATTCCTCGCTCCTCACTTAACCGACAATTGTGCATTTTGCCCTCAAATCACACCAAACAGCTAGAATTAATATCAAATTTCACAAAAATGCGAAAATTCTCCCAAAACCTATTGACATTCCTTTATGGGTGTGGTATAGTATAGATACGCTAAAACATACTAAACAGCTAGGATTAATATGAATTTGAAATGAGGCGTTGAAAATGACTGAAAAAGTACTGAAAATGAAAACAGCTTATGATTCACGAATGTGTATGCGCTGTATGTGTTGCTGTTAGTTCAGCAGAAAGTTCAGTATCAAAAATTTTTATCGGATTTAAAAAATTAATTTAATGAAAGAGGTAATTTAAAATGAGCGCAATAAACGAAAGAAAACTTAAATTTGAAACACTCCAGCTCCACGTTGGTCAGGAAACAGCAGACCCAGTAACAGACGCAAGAGCCGTTCCTATCTATCAGACATCATCATATGTTTTCCATAACTCACAGCATGCCGCTGACAGATTTGCCCTTAAGGACGCAGGCAACATCTACGGCAGACTTACAAATCCAACTGAGGACGTTTTTGAAAGACGTATCGCAGCTCTCGAGGGCGGCACAGCAGCTCTTGCAGTTGCGTCAGGTGCAGCAGCAGTAACATACGCTATTGAGAACGTAGCACTTGCAGGCGACCATATCGTAGCTGCAAAGAACATCTATGGCGGCACATATAACCTGCTTGCTCATACTCTCGTTGATTATGGTATCACAACAACATTCGTTGATCCGCTTGACCCTGCTAACTTTGAAAAGGCTATCAAAGAGAACACAAAAGCTCTCTATATCGAAACTCTCGGCAACCCTAACTCAGATGTAGTTGATATCGAGGCTATCGCAAAGATCGCACACGCACACGATATCCCACTTCTCGTTGACAGCACATTCGCTACTCCATATCTCTTAAGACCTATCGAGTACGGCGCAGATGTCGTTATCCATTCTGCAACAAAGTTTATCGGCGGTCACGGCACAACTATCGGCGGCGTTATCGTTGAGAGCGGCAAGTTTGACTGGAAGAAGTCAGGCAAGTTCCCACAGCTCACAGAGTCAAACCCAAGCTACCACGGCGTAAGCTTTGCAGACGCAGCACCGGGTGCAGCATTTGTAACTCGTATCCGTGCAATTCTTCTCCGTGACACAGGTGCAACACTTTCACCTATCCACGCATTTATCTTCCTGCAGGGTCTTGAAACACTTTCCCTGAGAGTTGAGCGCCATGTTGAGAACGCACTCAAGGTAGTTGACTTCCTTAACAAGCACCCAAAGGTAGAAAAGGTACATCACCCTTCAGTATCAGACGATCCAAGCCAGCAGGCACTTTACAAGAAGTACTTCCCTAACGGCGGCGGTTCTATCTTTACATTTTAGATCAAGGGCGATGCGAAGACAGCTCAGGACTTTATCGACCACCTGCAGCTCTTCTCACTCCTTGCAAACGTAGCAGACGTTAAGTCACTGGTTATCCACCCGGCGTCAACAACACACGCAGAGCTTAACGAGGAAGAACTTGCAGATCAGGGTATCAAGCCAAATACTATCAGACTTTCGATCGGTACAGAGCATATCGACGATATCATTTACGATCTCAGCGAAGCATTCGACGCTATCTAATAAAAACCCATTGCCATTACGGTTTTTACCTAAAAATACAGACCTCAATATATAAACGGCTGACAGGCGAAAAGCTTGTCAGCCGTTTTTTGATGTAAAAAAGCTCATATAATTTGTTCTTCCGTTGACTATTCTGTAAATAAGTACGTTCCCAGCCGTATTCTGCACCTTGTAGAGAATTATGTAGTTCTCGACCACAAGCTTCCGCAAACCTTTTCTTGCAAGCAATTCATCATTGATAACAGGGGCAATAAAAGGCTGTCCCGAAAGGTCGCTTATAGCCTTATGTATCATTTTCATAATGCGCCCAGCCGCTTGCGGAGCATAAAGTTCTTTTGAGATATATCCGAATATGCTGTCGAGGTCTTTTCTTGCATGAGCGGTGAACTTAATGGTATACTTCTCAGTAGCCATATTTAGCCCTCATTTCCGAGAGGACTTCCTCGCCGTCCAGCACATTGCCCTCCTCGATATCCTGCTCTGCTTCTGCGACCATTTGATAAAGCCGAATTTTCTCCACAAGCTTATCATAAGCCTGATTTGACATTA
>CALEJX010000219.1 GCA_937898375.1 uncultured Ruminococcus sp. | reverse complement strand
ACTGTTTTGTGGACAGACAATAACCGCTGACGATCTTGAAGAAGGTCACACATACAGAGCAGACTACAAGCTTTATAAATCAGGTCTTACAGTTGAATCAATGTCGGCAGGCTACTTTGACAGCTATGCAGTTGTAAGATACAAGAACGGAAAGTATGAAGTAAAGCTTAAAACGAATAAGGCAAGCTATATTTCTGATATGGACTATTATCAGGGGGACACAAGAATAGACGCTGATCTTGTTGAAAATAATGTAGCGGAAGATACTGCAACATATAGAGTGATTGCTGATAATCTTAAGGATAGGCTTGTAATTAGCCCATATGTTGTCCCAATGGGTTATTATCCTAAGTGCGACGTCGTTTTTGATACAACTAATATCGTTGATATCCCAGATCAGGTGCCTAGCGTTGACCTTTCCGACCTAAACATAGCAATAAACGAAGCTCTTGCTATCACAGAGAAGAACAACATCTACACCGACAAAAGCTACAGCAATTTTCTTAAGGCGCTTGAGACAGCTCAGACAGTTGCAGGCGACAAGCTTTCTACTCAGGAGGAGGCTGACAGCGCACTTGAGACTCTCAAAAATGCAATGAAAGGTCTGAAAGTTGACGAAAGTAAGCTTGCTGACAAGGCTGCTCTCAAGGTTCAGATAGACGAAGCAAAGACACTTAAAAAGGGCAGCCATACCGACTCGGCTTGGAACGCATTGCAGGAAGCTATCGCAGACGCAGAGGAGGTTTACAATACCACAGAAGCTCGTCAGAGCGAGGTGGATAAGGCGGCAAAGGCTCTTGAAACTGCCGTTACACTCTTTAATAACAGCGGTGAAGCATCAAAGCTGGATAAAAATGATCTTGCTGACGGCGTTTACTCAGTATACGTTGATATGATAAAAATGGACAGAGAAAACAAGTCCATGTCCGACAACGCTATCAATCACATTGTTAAGCTTGAAGTAAAGAACGGCGAATATTTCGTAACACTTGATTTCAAGGGTATCACTATTGAAAATCGTTTCGGTTATCTGAAAAATCTCAGCTACTATGCTGACGGCTATAAATATGGTCAGTATGGTACAATAACAGGCGATCTTATCCCTGCTGAAGTGCTTTCAACACAGAAAGATTCTGACGGCAATGATGTTATCGACCAGTACAATGACAAAAACAATCTTTATCCTGACCTTGTGAAGATAAAGATTGTACCGACGGCTATCACTGATGAAGAAGGTTATGTTCCGCTCCATGTGTTCGTTCCGATTATGGAAGCTATTGCAGAGGGCAACGGCGATCAGGACGTTCTTATGAAAATAGACTGGACTTCACTTAAAAAGACAACAGCTGACGACCCTGACTTCCAGCCTGAAGATCCAGTTGAGCAAAGCCCTGCTGTCGATTATACCGACAGCACAACAGGCGTAAAGGCACACGCTGACAAAGGCGTTTTTGAAGAGGGCGTTAAGGTGATAATCAGCGAGATAACTTCTGGCAAGGATTATGACAACGCAAAGAAAGCCCTTGCAGATGCAAGCAAGTTCAAGGCATACAGTGTAGGTTTTGAGAATGTAGACGGCAGCGTTGCTGCGCCTAATGGAACTGTTGAAATAAGTCTGCCGATACCAAGTGGATATGACGTTTCAAAGGTAAAAGTCTATAGAATAAACGATAATAGCAGCAAGACAGTTGTAAACGGCGTTGCCGCTGACGGTTTCTATACTATCAAAACAAAGTCCGCAGGTATATATGCTATTGCAGAGATAGGCGGAACTGCCGCAAATAACTCTGACAGCAAGGCAAAAAACACCGCAGGCTCAGCTAACCCGTC
>CALEJX010000218.1 GCA_937898375.1 uncultured Ruminococcus sp. | reverse complement strand
GTTTTGAATTTTAATGCAATGATCCCTGATGATAGTGTTATAAATATAGTTGATATACGAGTTAATTTACGTGATAGCCAAAGTGATAAATACTATAAAGAATTGCTTAGTGACCAGTTAGATTGGTGTAACAATAATCATGAAGAAATCGAGAAAAAGGCGAACAAGCTTTATCGTTTAATTACTCAAACCCCAGAAAAATCCTTTAACCTCACACGCCGTTGCTGTGATTTCAAAAAGCTTGAGGCTGTTCTTGAAAGACGTTTGGCTAAAGCGCAGTCAAACGAGTACGAGCCGAATGAAAAAGCTGTTGCGGCAAGTGCAGAAATTCCAGTTAGACATCCAGCCATTATACGCAGACGCAAAAATACAGGCAGATCCCGTTAGGGTCTGTCTGTTCTTTGTTTATTGAAAAGCTTGATCAGAACTTTGAGCCGTCCGTCGTCATTGAAGAAAAGCTGTTCGCCATAAAGTCTTTCAACTGCTTTGTCCAGATTGATATGTGCAAGCAGCAGCTCAGGAGGTAGGTCATTATAGACATTGCCGAGTTGCTGGTCTTTGTAATTCATTCGCAACTCAAGTATCCTTGCAGCAAGCCGAATGATATTTTCTTTCTGTTCAGTGGTGATATCTTCAGGAAAAGGGAAGTTCTTGTAGCACAGGATGTTTGAGTATCGGATACGCATATCAAGACGTCCGCAAAACATTCTTACCCAGGCATTGTGCATTGATGATGATAGCAAGCCGAAAAGAAAAAGGTCTGTGTTTGGTATTATGTACACGCTGTCATTGACCATTACACGCTCCTTGCAGTAGATAAGCGGTACGTATTTTCTTTTTTCGGAGGAATGACGGGGAATGACAATACTGTTCGAGTATCCACAGTCGGTCACAACATATTGACGCATTGTTGTCGCCAGCATATTGTGCGCCGTTATAAACCTGCAGGTCAAAAGTCCGCTTTCTGTTCGCTGTTCGGCTTGGTATCTTGTGAGGATCGGCATTTCTGTTCGCCGTCCTATGAGCATTGTCGGGCGTCTATCGTCAATTCCCTCAGGGTAGAGGTATATGTCGTCATAGTCCGTCAGATAAGCGTTGATATGTGAAACTGTTCTGGCACTATCATGACCGTCATCGGATACTGTCATGAGCTGCTTGTCAGGCATATCTTTAGAGCTGAAAGCCGTTATAACACAGCTCAGGTCTATCTTTGAGTTTGATATATCTGATACCCAGCGAAAGCTTTTGTATGCCCAATTTATGTGCATTTTGTACTTGTCAGTCACAGGCTCCCAGATGAACTGTACCTGCGATCCTTGACAAACAGAATTGGTAGTGAGAAATGCACATTCTGTTCGTGGATGAGCGGCGCAATACTGTGCGGCTTTAATTATCCAACCTGCAGAGTAGTCTACTGACGCTGAGGCGGAGTCAGCAAAAAGCTGTGTTTGGCTGAAAGACTGTTCTTTGTGGTTAAACATGAACGGCGGGTTTCCTTCGATATTGTCGGCGGAAATTTTATCCCAGTCAAAATTTAGAGCGTCTATGCAGCGGATATCACCACATTCAGACAGGTCAATGGGAGATAGGGAAGTCCTAAACTGTTCGGCATAGCGCTTCTCCTCAAGTCTTGATGTGGCAAATAAAGCTGTTCGGCATATGCAGGCAGCTTCTTCAGAAAGCTCCAAGCCGTGAAAATTCTTGGTACTCAGAGG
>CALEJX010000217.1 GCA_937898375.1 uncultured Ruminococcus sp. | reverse complement strand
CGCTGATACCCATAGACGCAATATCCGTTTCACGCATAACCCACCCCAATGACAGATTTTTCAACGGTCAGGACATATACGCCGTGGTGAAAAGCTGTGAAGATGACAGGATATGCCTTTCACACAAGGAGCTTTTAGGCACATGGGAGGAGAATGCGGCGCTGTTCTCCGCAGGTGAAACAGTTGGCGGCATAGTGCGTTCAGTCGAGCCATACGGCATTTTCATAGAGCTTGCGCCGAACCTTGCAGGGCTTGCCGAGCCAAGAGAAAACGTGCGTGTAGGTCAGGCGGCGAGCGTATACATAAAGGCGCTTATCCCTGAGAAAATGAAAGTCAAGCTCATTATTGTTGACGTATTTGAAAACAGCGTTTTCCCCTCCAAGATAAACTATTTCATCACCAGTGGCAAGCTAACAAAATGGGTCTACTCCACCAACGAATGTTACAAAAATATCTGCTCTGAATTTGTGTGACAATTGTACTTATTATTGTACTCTCAGGCTTTTTGTACAATTATTTGTACTGATTTCACGGCAAAATGAGAAAAAAGGCATCAACTTCCACTTGAAGCTGATGCCTTTTGGTTTGTTAGATCATTATGGAGATATCGCCATATATATTTGAAATTTTTTTCAGAAGATCTAAAAGTTCTTATACCCCTCTTTGATATCTCCCGAACGATAAGCGTCCAACAGGTCACGAAGATCGTTTATCTGTAAAAGCAGTTCGCTTCCCTTATCGGTGTCAGAGATATTCGCACGGCGGTCAAGCCTTTCGACTAAGTGTATCTCAGGGGTATGCTCACTCTCCCCTGCAATAAACGGCTTATGCTCCGCAAGATTAAGACTGTGGGAATCGTAAATAAGGGTGTAGCCTGCAATGCCCGTGGCTTTCTGATAAGCCTTTGAAATACCGCCGTCAATAACGAACAGCCTGCCGTCTGCCTTGACAGGGCTTTCACCATTCTTTATCTTAACAGGAACATGGCCGTTTATGATATGCCCACGCTGTGGGTCAAGCCCGAACATTTCAAGTATCTTTCCGCATATCTCAGGCTTCTCTGAGAAGTGATAGTAAGCGTTGTAATTTTCCTTGTGGAGCTTTTTGTCCGTAAGAAAATACCGCTCAAAGAACGCCATTTTGTCCTTGCCATAAAGTGGCGAACGTGCGCCGCTCCACAGATACCAAAGATAATCCGCTGCATAGCTTTTCTCTTTACAAGGCTGTAAGAAATATGCCTTGTTGGCTATCTCGTCAAGCTTGTCAAGCATTGCCTTACCCGAATACTGCTTCCCTGCTATGGAAAGGCTCAGAAGCCTGCCATTTTCATCAAGAGGTATGCAGCCGTGGAAAAGCAGATCTCCGTTTATGGTCTTATACATTGAGCCTTTTGAATACAAAAAGCGCATATGGGCGTTGAGCCTATCGCTGTGCATAAAAGAGTTCGCCAAAACTGTCATAAGCTCCTTTTCGCCATCTGTGAGCGCAAGAGGGTCAGCAGTGTCAACTGTAGGAAAATTGCCGTCAAGAAGCTTGTGGGTCTTTTTGTCTATAGTAATAGTGCCGTTTGTAAAGTCCACCATTCGGAAAAGGTCACGATGAGAAAGCTCCCACTCAGGGTGTCGCCTGATAAGCTGACCCTCCAGCTTTAGCTGTATAACTGTGATAGCCTTGTGCATTTTCGCCACAAGCTTTGCGTCAACAGGGTCATAGATATTGTCATCAAGGGTCTGTGGCATGAAAATTGCGCACTCATCGTTTTTATATGTTTCCCCTGCAAAGACCGCCAGTGCACGAAGATTTAGTCCATAGCCGTCTTCGAGAACATCAAAGTTATTGTATCGCATGGAGATGCGGATAACATTTGCAATAAGTGCAAGATTGCCCGAAGCCGCACCCATCCACGAAATGTCATGGTTGCCCCACTGTATGTCAACGTCGTGCATTTTCATAAGCTCGTCCATGATTATATCCGCTCTTGGACCACGGTCATAGATATCGCCGATAATATGCGGTTTGTCGATAGCAAGGGATTGGATAAGCTCGCAGAGGGACTTTATAAATCGGTCTGCGATGCCAGTGTCAAGAATGGTGGTGATTATCTCGTCATAGTAATATTCCTTTACCACGTCATCTGTGACATTAAGAAGCTCGTCAAGGATATAGACCATATCCTTTGGTATGCTCTTTCGCACCCTTGAGCGTGTATACTTTGCCGACACCGCTTCACA
>CALEJX010000216.1 GCA_937898375.1 uncultured Ruminococcus sp. | reverse complement strand
CTAGAAGTCCTGCAAAGTCTTTACCCAGCTTTTCTTGCCGCTTTCAACTTCGTCAAGAGATTTTTCCATGTTTGCAGTAAACTTAACGTCAACTATCTTATCAAAATGCTCGCTCATGAGCTGATTTGTTACTTCTCCAAGTGATGTTGGCTTAAGCTGCTTTCCGTCACGCTCAACATAATTTCTGTTAATTATGGTAGTGATAGTTGGTACATAAGTTGACGGTCTGCCGATACCTGTTTCTTCAAACGCCTTTACAAGTGTCGCTTCTGTATATCTTGCAGGCGGCTGAGTAAAATGCTGATTGCCCTCGAGGCTGCGGACCTTTATAGGGTCGCCAGCTTTTATCGGTGGAAGCACATTTTTCTTTTCGCCCTCATCGTCTTTAGCTTCCTCGTAAAGTACAGTAAATCCGTCGAACTTTACAGAATAGCCTGTTGCCTTGAAGTTACAGCCGTTTGCAGAAATATCAACTGAAACAGTATCCATAAGGCAATTTGACATCTGAGAAGCTATAAATCTTTCCCATATGAGCTTATAAAGCTTGTACTGGTCGCTGGTCACGCCGCTTGCCTTTACCATATCAGGAGTTACCTCCGGGTGTGTAGGTCGGATAGCTTCGTGAGCGTCCTGAGCATTGCCCTTGGTTTTATATTTTTTCGGGGTGTCAGGGATATACTTATCGCCATATTTTTTTCTGATAAAATCATATGCCGCCGCTCTTGCTTCGTCAGAAATTCTAAGGCTGTCGGTACGCATATAGGTGATAAGACCTGTTTGACCCATATCGTTTATCTCAACGCCCTCGTAAAGCTCCTGAGCGGTTTTCATCGTTCTTCTCGCTTGAAAGCTGAGACGTCTTGACGCTTCCTGCTGTAGGGTCGAGGTGGTGAATGGTGCGGCAGGAGATTTTCTGTGAACGCTCTTCTTTACCTTATCGATAACAAATTCAGCGCCCTCAAGTCTTTTTAGTATCTCGTCAGCCTGCTCTTTGTTTTTCAGTTCAGGCTTTTCGCCGTCAACAGTATTGAGCTTTGCAGCAAAAGTTTTTCGTTCGCCGTTAGCGGAAAATTTTCCGTCTATTGACCAATATTCCTGTGATACAAATGCTCTTATCTCATTCTCTCTGTCGCATATCATTTTCACTGCAACAGACTGAACTCTGCCGGCTGAAAGTCCTTTTCTTATTTTTCTCCAAAGAAACGGTGAAAGCTTATAGCCCACAAGTCTGTCAAGGATACGCCTTGCCTGCTGTGCATTAACAAGGTTTATATCGATAGAACGTGGGTGGCTCATTCCTGCTTTGATACCCGTTTCAGTAAGCTCATTGAAAGTTACTCTGTTTTTATCGTTCAGATCAAGACCCAAAAGCAGTGCAAGGTGCCATGAAATGGCTTCTCCCTCTCGGTCAGGGTCTCCTGCAAGATAAACATGATCGCTTTTCTTTGCAAGCTTTTTTATATCTTTTATAACGCCCTCTTTGTCTTTGATATTGACATATTTAGGCTCAAAATTATTTTCTATATCAACGCCCAGCTTTGATTTTGGCAGGTCACGAACATGACCTTTTGAAGCCACGACTTCATAATCACCGCTGAGATAACGCTTGATCGTTTTTATCTTTGTTGGTGACTCAACTATGATCAAATTAGACAAATCTATTCTCCATTCTTAATATATTAAAGTCCAAACATTTTGCCCGGATATGACTTGACAGTGCCGAAAAGTTCAAGCTCCGTCAGCTGTGCAAGCACATCAGAGATATCCATGCCAAGCTTTGCTGCGATCTCGTCAGCAAGCATATTTCCACCTTTCAGCAACTCACAGATACTCCGTTGTGTATCGTCAAGTCCTGACAGATCAGGCTCAGGTGTCGTTTTTACCGCTTCTGCTTCAGAAACTACCCTGTTGTCAGGTGTTTTTCTTTTGCTTTTTCTGTGCTTCACAGGCTTAGGCTCGCCATTATTAAGTATAGCAGAATCCTCAGCAGGAAGAGTGAACTCGCCAAGGCTCTCTACAAGTCTGAGAGATTGACCTCTTTCAGTACCCAGCGAATACACGATATCCTCTGCGCCGAATACAGGCTGACATTCATTTCTTATAAGGTCACGCTGTCCAAAATAACGGCTGTCATAGATATCATGTGGCGGTATAACAAATACCTGTTTGCCCTGAGATATGGCATGATTGACATTATCAAGCCCATGGCTTTCCTTACTGCACTCTGTAAAAAGCACTGCGTTTGAAATGCCTGTAAGTATCCTGTTGCGGTTTACAAAGGCGTTTCCAAAAGGTTTGTAGCCTGGAAAATACTCAGATATTACAACTCCGTTTTCAGCGATGAGCTGTTTCAACTCACCGCTACCCTTTGGATAGTCGCTTTCAAGAGTAGTTCCGCACACGGCTATAGGTCTGCTGTTATTTTCAATAGCCACTCTGTTTGCTATCTGATCTATTCCGCCTGCAAAGCCCGAAGCAAGCAGACAGTTTCTTCTTATAAGATCCGAGCAGATATGCTCTGTTACCTTTACAGAATATTCAGACGGCTCACGAGAACCTACCACTGAGATAACGCATTTATCGTTTAAAAAGTCAAGGTTACCATAAGTATACAAAACAGCAGGCGGATTTGCGATCCGCTTAAGTCTGTTGGGATAGCCCTCACTTTCGTAACAATAAACATTTATGCCAAGTTCTTCACAGCGTTTCAATATATTTTCTGCATTTTCAATGCTGTATTTTTCTATTCTCTGCAGCTCTTTTTCATTAAGTCCGCTGACGGAACGTTCATCAAGTGCTGTCATAAATTCAACGATATCATCATAATTTGCAGATGTTTCCCATATGCGCTTGCTGGATGGCGTAAAAATCAGCACCGCTCTTATCCACAATAAAAGTCTTTCTCTATCCACGGCTGCCACCTCGGAACATTTCCCACAAAATGATAGTGCCTGCACAGGCGGCGTTGAGGGATTCTATATTGCCCTGCATTGAAATAGTCACACGCTTTTGACAAACGTCAGAATGTTCTTCAGGTAATCCCCTGCCTTCGTTGCCTATGACAACAGCACAAGGCTTGTTAAAATCAAATTCTGTGATATTCTCGCCGTTTCTCACTACCGCAGCGGCGGTAACGATACCAAGATCGACAAAAATCTTTGCAGCGCTCAAGAAGCTATCCGCAACGAACAGATCAAGTCTTGAAATGCTCCCCATAGCAGAACGAACGACCTTTGGATTATAAAGATCAACGCAGTTATCCGTCATAACAACTCCGCTGACGCCCACGGCGTCGGCAGTTCTAAGGAGCGTACCCAAATTGCCGGGATCCTGCAAATTGTCAAGCACGAGATACTTTCCGTTTTTGTCAATATTCTCAGCCGCAAAAGGCAAGTCCACTTTATAAGCGATCATATAAATTCCCTGAGAACTTCCCTCATCTGTCATTTTCTTTGCAAGCTCGTCGGATATCTCAAAAGTATCCTCAGGTCTTGCACATGAAAAAAGATTATCGACTTTCAGTGTGCTTTCATACTTTTTCAAAGCCGTTTGTGTGTAGAATACAGAATGTACTTTTATTCTTCCGCATATGGCTTCATAAGCGGTGTCAACGCAGTTTCTTGCACCCTCAACAGCAAAAAGTTCCTGCTCGTCCCTAGCTTTTTTCGATGATAAAAGCTTTCTGAAAAGCTTCACTCTTGGGTTATCTTTACTATTAATATGCAAACTGCGTCACCTCTTATTCTGAAATATTTATTGCCGTAAGGCAACACCACATAAGGATTGTGCGTAAGATGCGTAGTCAGATTTTTCGTTAGCTTGTATAGAAACGACGCAGGAATACTCTC
>CALEJX010000215.1 GCA_937898375.1 uncultured Ruminococcus sp. | reverse complement strand
TGTCATGGGTAGGCGGTAAAAAGGCATTGCGTGACGCAGTACTGGCAAGATTTCCGCCGTATTATGAGCGATATATCGAGGTTTTCGGAGGTGCAGGCTGGGTGTTGTTCCATAAGCCGCCGGGTATGGATTTCGAGGTGTACTATGACTTCAATTCAAACCTTGCAAATCTGTACCGCTGCGTCCGTGACAAGCCTGCAAAGCTGAAATACAAGCTTAGGTATGTGCTCGATTCAAGAGAAGATTTTGAGTATTTAGCTATACTTCACAAACGTGGTATTTTGCCAAGGCTTTATGACGTTGACAGAGCGGCTAAGTTTTATCAGCTTATACGTTACAGCTATGCTTCGGGACTTGACAGCTTCGGAAGTCAGCCACATTCAATGTGGTCGGATTTCCCGATGATAGACCTTGCGGCAAGGCGATTGCAGAAAGTAGTGGTTGAGAACAAGGACTTTGAAAAGCTCATAAAGCAGTACGACAGACCCGTAAGTTTTTTCTACTGTGATCCGCCGTACTTTGCTACTGAAAATTACTACAAGGACGTGGGATTTAAAACAAAAGACCATATTCGACTGCGTGATACACTTTTAGAGATCAAAGGCAAGTTCTTGGTTTCATACAATGACTGTCCGGAGATAAGGGAGATATGGGACAAGCCTAATATCCACATCGAGGAGATAAGCAGACTTAACAACTTAGCACAGCGTTATGAAGCAAGCTGTCAGTACGGCGAACTGCTTATCTCAAATTATGACACAAGCGAACGTGCGAAAGCTATTAGGCAGCTTTCGCTCTTTGACAATTAAGGAGGTTTTATTTATGAACAATGTTATATGTACAAAAGGATTTATCAACGATTCGGGAGACATAGAAGTACCCGGTGTGTTCTTTGAAGAGGGAGCGGAGGTGGAGCTGAAAATATGGGTAAAAAGAGGAAGATTTGAGATGGCCCTTTTTCCTTCAGAGAATGAGAGTAAGTGCCATGACTGCGGCATATCAGAGGAAGAAATACAGCGTACCTGTGCAATGTATGATGACTGTGGAGATTGTCCGCTCAGAGAGCATTGCGGAGAGGAATCGGAGGTGTTATCATGAGAATACTGGTTTTTGAACCGATGAAAGAGCCGTATGTAAAGGATATTGAAGATGATATCCATGCCATGCAGGAAGTTGTGGGCGGCAGCATCGAGCCAATATATTTTGAACCAAAGCAGGATGCTATTTGCTGGTGCAATGATGAGTTTCTGCTGAACGGTTCAAAGCCTAACAGGATAGTTGGAAATACTCTTGTTCACGGCACTTTCTATATTTCGGGCAATTATCGTAACGAATACGGCGAATGGGATTCCTGTTCACTTACCGATGAACAGATAGATAAGTACAAGCAGCAGTTTGATCATATCATAGTTGATCTGCCCGGTATCGGGCTGGTTGCTGTGAGAGAAACGAAACCGGAAGTGATCCAACCGCTTGAAGAATTTGAAGAGTCACCAGAGATAAGTATGTAGTTTGCTAAAGCTTATGCTGTGCAAATTGTCACAAAGGTAGAACTTTTGCAAAAATGCTGGATTTATACAAAAAGGTGTGATATATTGCTTGACAAGGAGCGTGATGATATGAAAAGAGCGATATATATTTCAATACTTTGCACAGTAATGCTGACTGCCTGCGGGAATGTATCGGAGTCAACGAAAAGTGCAGAAACCTCAGCTGTGAACCAAACTACGGTCACGGTAACATCGGTAAAGGAAGAAAAGGATACAAGCGAAGCCGCGACTACTACGATAAAGAGTTCGCAGACGGTATCCGGAACTTCAAAGCCGACAGTTACCACAGTAACGACGACAAAGAAAACAGATTCGTCAGGTCCTTCGGAAAATTCCGGTCAGGGAAATAACTATCAGCCTGCACAGAATAATCCGCAGCCAGATAACTCGCCGTCCGATAATAACCGGAGCAATAACGGAGCGGAACAGAATAACGATCCGACGCCTCCGACTACAACTGCAAAGCCTGCGGTAACAAATCCGCCCACTACTACAACTCCAAAGCCGCAGATTACAGTACCGCAGACTGAACCGCCTGAAGTTGTAATTGAAGATACAACAAACTTGCAAAGTGTTCTGAATTATGTAAATTCACTTGGAAGAACAACCGATGAATATTACAATATAGGTGCATGGTTGAGTCACGATGGTTCTGATTATGGAAAAGCCGAAGCGGTGTATAATTGGATTCGGGATAATGTCAGCGGAAATTGTCAAGTGTTCTCAGTGGCAACAATGTATGCCTGCAAGGGGATCGGGCTTGAATGTCGGTATGCGTTTTTCTCCCCCGATGACTGGTATGGACACATGGCAAATCTGGTAAACGTGGGCGGAGCATGGTATGTGTTCGACACACAGGGCGGCAGATTTTTAAAGTCGGATAAATACGGTGATATTACCCGGATATTTGATGAAAATGACAACACGATTGAACTGTCGGTAAGCGAATCTGCTTACTAATTAAGTAAACAACAAAGTTGCAATAAAGAGAGCCGATTTGGCTCTCTTTATTTTGCTCAAAATCAAAGGAGAAATGCAATATATGTTTAAAATTAAATCAAAGATTTTAAAGAAACTTGGGCAAGCGAATACGTCGCTTCGTCTTTTTCATTTGCGTGCTTGCCCTAAGAGTTTGCCTGCGGCAAACTCCCAACTTTTACGAAAGCTTACAACAGGGTTCATGGCAGGACTTTGCGCTTTTTCTATGCTCGGCTCATCTATGAGCGGAGTTAT
>CALEJX010000214.1 GCA_937898375.1 uncultured Ruminococcus sp. | reverse complement strand
TATCAGGATAAGAAGAACAATTTAGACGAAGAAAATGAACTTCAGCTTATAATCGGCAGAAACCCCGTTGTCGAGGCTCTCAAAGCTAATAAGCTGATAGATACTATTTATATCAACCCTGAAGCCAAAGGCTCTATCACGCTTATTTGCAGACTTGCAAAAGAAAAAGGCATAAATGTCAAGCGTGTTACCGAAACAAAACTCAACAACATGAGCAGGGGAGCTTCACATCAGGGTGTTATTGCTATGGGTGCGTGTGCGGAGTATGTGTCTCCGGAGGATATTCTCAGTATTGCAAATGAAAAGGGCGAAGATCCTTTTATTATCATTTGCGATGAGATTGAAGATCCGCACAATCTTGGTGCAATAATCAGAACGGCTGAGGCGGCAGGCGCTCACGGCGTTATCATTCCAAAGAGAAGAAGTGCATCACTGAACGCAACTGTTTTCAAAACGTCCGCAGGCGCAGCAAGTTGGCTGCCTGTTGCAAGAGTATCTAATCTTGCGGCAACTATCGATATGCTCAAAGAAAACGGCGTGTGGATATATGGTACTGACGGCGAGGGACAAAGCTATACAGAAGTCAAACTTACAGGTCCTATGGGGCTGATAGTCGGCTCTGAGGGCTTTGGTATGGGACGTCTGATAAAAGAAAAATGTGATTTTTTGCTTAGTCTGCCTATGGCAGGCAAGGTCAATTCTCTGAACGCTTCCGTTGCGGCAGGCATTTTTATGTATGAAGCCGTAAGACAGAGAAATCTATAATGGAACAGGGAGGTTAATGCTTTGGCTGATAAATTCACAATAGACGATATAATTTCAGAATACAGCGAAAAAGTCGAAAACGATCTTAAAGCTGATGAGTCTGAAGAAACTGATGAAGCTGGTGACGAGGATAATAACACTGCTGATGTGAACGCTGAGCAGGATAATGATACAAGCGATACGGACAGCAATGACTACGATCCAATAAAGGCGACAGATTTTGATGATGAGCTTGCGGCAGATCAGACAGACGAGAAAAAACGCAACGAGGAAAACGCTGCACTTATAAATAATCTTACCAAGCATAAAAAAGGCAAGGCTGCAAAGCAAAGCGTTCCGCCTGTGAACAGGACAAGCCTTAAAGATATCAAAATGGGACTAACGGGAAAAATAATCCCGAAAACAGAGGAATTTGACAAAGCGCTTATCCCTGATGACGCTACCTATGAAGAAAAATCCTCTATACTGTCACAGCACAGAAAGAAGAAAGTTGACAGCTTTGTGCTTAAAACTGACGAGCAGGAAAACGAGCCTGACAATGAAGATTCAAACGATAAGAACAAGGCAGGGCAGACGGAGTTTAAGAAGTTTGACGATGCTGAAAAGGTTCTTGGGTCTATCCGTCAGGTAAAGAGCAACCTTGTTCTAAGGCTTTGTGTGCTTCTTTTCACAGGCATATTCAGCACATTCATCACAGTTGCAAATGACCTTGAACTTCCGCTTATAAAGACCTTTGACAGGACGATAACCCCTGCGGCTTATCTGTTTACAAACACTATACTGGGACTTATTTCTATAGCGGTTTGCTATAACGTGCTTCTTGCAGGAATGAAGAGCCTTTTCAAACGAAAGGCTGATAATGATACCATAGCGGCGATAGGGATCTTCGTCACGGTCATCGCAGGAATAATAAACCTCTTTGACCCTGAGTCTATCCGTGACAGCGTTTACCACGTTTATATATCCGCCGCAATAATAGGTCTGATATTCAATACTCTAGGTAAGCTCATGGTAGTAAAGCGTACTGAGCGCAATTTCAGATACGTTGCAGGTGATTTTGAGAGATATGCCGTTACCTCTGTTGAGGACGAGGAAACAGCAGAGAACTTCACAAGAGGTGCTGTTGCAGAGCCGAAGATCGCAGCTATGCGCAAGACAGAGTTTGTTGACAACTTCATGAAGAACAGCTACACTTCTGATATCTCCGACGAGTATTCAAAGAAAGTAAGCCCTTATATCCTCATTGCAGGCGTTGTTATCGCACTGCTGTCGCTTATATTCGATAAGGGTGCGGCCAACATGAAAGAACGTCTTTTCATAGCGCTTGCGGCTTTCTCGGGCACAGTTACCATGTGTTCATCTTTTGCGGTAATGCTTATAGTAAACGTGCCGCTGGCAAGGGCTACAAAGAAGTATTTGCAGTATTCGGCGGTAATGCTTGGCTATTCTTCCGTTGACGAATTCGCCGACACAAATTCACTGCTTGTTGACGCTGAACAGCTTTTCCCTAACGGAAGCATTGAGCTTGCGAACCTTAAGCTTCTCTCAGCTATTTCTATTGAAGATTGCATTTTAATGGCAGCAAGTCTTAGCTGTCAGTCGGGAAGTGTGCTTAGGTCTACATTCTACAAAATGCTCAGAGGTAAGACCGAACTGCTTTATCCTGTTGAAAGCTACATTTATGAGGACGGTCTTGGACTTTCAGGCTGGATAGAGAATAAGCGTGTGCTTCTTGGCACAAGAGAGCTTATGGAAAACCACTCTATTGACGGTCTGCCGTCAGAAGCAAAAGAGAAAGAATATGCAAAGGGCAATGTTGCGGTTTATCTTTCCATTTCAGGTATCACAGCCGCAATGTTCGTTATTCAGGTTTCACCTAATCTGTCAGTTACACGCTGGCTTCAAGAGCTTGAGATTGAGGGCATTACAACAGTAATAAGAACAGTTGACGGCTTCCTTTCACAACGTTTTCTTTCAGATCTCTTTGATATTGAAAGCGACAGCGTAAAGCTTCTCAGCTTCAGATATCACAAGGATTACGAAAGCGAAACTGAGTATGTTCCACGTCAGGCTTCATCAATGCTTTGCAGCGGACATTTTCCGTCATTTGCAATGCTTGTGATAGGCGCAAAAAGGCTCAAATTCACCGCAGCACTTGGTGCGTCAGTAATGTACGGCGCAACGATACTTGCGGCGCTCTTAGCCCTTATAATGATGCTGGCAGGCTCATTTGTACAGCTCACACCAACGTTAGTTATTGTCTACAATCTCGTTGTAACGGGCGTGGCATTGCTTGTACAGCACATCAAAAAACTATAAATACAAAACCTCGGCTTGTGATGATACAAACCGAGGTTATTTTTTTACT
The DNA here is from genome assembly GCA_937898375.1 of uncultured Ruminococcus sp. Classification (GTDB taxonomy): domain Bacteria; phylum Bacillota; class Clostridia; order Oscillospirales; family Ruminococcaceae; genus Hominimerdicola. The sequence goes on along the minus strand of CALEJX010000214.1, from coordinate 1,315 downwards.
TATTGCTTATTGTCCAATCTATTGGCTGAATATTGTTGCTTATAAGGAAATCGTTCACCTTAGAAAAGTGCCTGCACCCAAAAAATCCGTTATATGCAGACAAAGGGGAGGGGTGAGCCGCCTTGAACACTGCGTGAATAGGGTTTGTTATCAGCGGCGCTTTAGCCTTAGCATTGCCGCCCCATAGGATAAACGCAGTAGGCACGTTACGCTCGTTGAGCTTCTTTATAACAGCGTCAGTAAGCTGTTCCCAGCCTTTTCCTTTATGAGAATTAGGCTGGCCCTGACGAACAGTAAGAACACTGTTCATCATCAGCACGCCCTGCTTAGCCCAATCAGTAAGCTCGCCATTATTAGGTATAGGAATACCAAGATCAGCGTTAAGCTCCTTGAAAATATTCTGCAAAGAGGGCGGAGAATTTACGCCTGCCTTAACAGAAAAACAAAGTCCGTGAGCCTGTCCTGGACCATGGTATGGATCCTGACCAATAATAACAGCCTTAACGTTCTCATAAGGCGTGTATTTCAGCGAGTTGAAGATATCATACATATCAGGGTAAACAGTGAAGTGCGAATATTCGTATTTCAGAAACTCACGAAGCTTCAAATAATATTCCTTTTTAAACTCATCAGCCAGAATATCGTCCCAACTATTTCCGATATGCACCATTATACAGCACTAATGACAGTTCCAACGATCAGACCGAGTACAAGTGCGGCAACCAAAGCGAGAACGAGTATTCTCATGACCATAGGTTTATTGTCGTTCATTAACTATCGTTCCTTTCATAAAATATATTACTATAATTTTATCATATTTTCGCTGTAAAATCAACTGTTTGGGGGAAATTTATAAAATAATTTGTTCCAATGAAATAATGAAGTGGCTCACTAAATCCCACAAGTAAGCCACTTCTGTACACAAAAAAACATCATATGAGCAAGATTTTAATCTCGCCTTGTTTTATATGATATCATGAATTTTATTTTTTGTCAAGGGCTTACCGCACAATGTAGCATAGCTTGACAGCCCACAAAGTTGGGTGTATACTTAAAACAGTGCACAACAGGGAGTGCCTGCAAAGCACAAAAGAGCCACAAACAGCCCCTCGCACAGCGTGTACAGAAAGTTTCACTAAATAAAAATTTAGTGAAACTAAGAGAAGTGATAAATAGTGATAAATAAGGAGAATAAATATAAATGAAACAAGCATATGTAGACGATTGCCCATATTATCTTGACGATTTTCTGACTAATATGAAAGTTGTCAAAGACCGTTCAGACCGCACTGAGGAAGCTTACTTTATCGATATA
>CALEJX010000213.1 GCA_937898375.1 uncultured Ruminococcus sp. | reverse complement strand
ACTGGAATTTATAGGCGCTCTGCCTGAATTTATCTTGTTGTCCTTAGTTCTGTCAAGCATTCCCGTGTAGTGGAAAAACAGACCTATGATAACAGCTATTATGATAATGAATACTATAAATACTATACCAAGGGCAACACCTGTCTTTTTCTTCTTGCTCCAGCCCTTTTTCTTCTTTGGCTTCTTGTCCTGTTCCTTGTCAGGCTCAGGTTTCGGCTCAGGCTTCTGCTTTTCCTTTGACGGTATAGGTATCACACCTGTAGGTCCGTTTGAGTTTGAAGCGTCAAGTATCTTTCTGTTTTCTATTGCATTGGATATTAGCGACTGTAAATCCTTATCTCCCTGAGTGTTGGAGACATTCTTGTTGTCGTTGTCCATAAAATAAACCTCGTTTCCGATTAAAGTCAGCAAGCTGCAAGCATATAGCTCGTTCAAGCATAACACACTATAAGTATATACTATTTTACTGCAAATTACAACATAAATTTCGTACGAATTTGACTTTAAAATTACCTCTATTTTTATGTAATTGAATAAAATCACACCAATTTACATTAATTTTACAAGTGATAACTGCAACCTTTTGAGAATTTAGAAAAAATTCAGAGAAAAATAGAAAAAACACTTGCCTTTTGTGTGAAAATTTGTTATGATATTAGTAAGAGCAAAAAGGTGAGTTATGTCCACATGATCTCACCTGATTTTTTTGTGTTTATTTTTGATATATGGAGGAAAAATGATATGCCTACAAAATATGTCTTTGTAACAGGCGGTGTTGTATCAGGTCTCGGAAAGGGTATAACCGCTGCGTCACTGGGAAGATTGCTCAAAGCAAGAGGCTACAGCGTTACCATTCAGAAATTTGACCCGTATATAAATGTCGATCCTGGCACGATGTCACCTTATCAGCACGGCGAAGTATTCGTAACTGACGACGGTGCGGAGACTGACCTTGACCTTGGTCACTATGAAAGATTTATCGACGAAAACCTTTCTATCAACTCAAATGTTACCACAGGTAAG
>CALEJX010000212.1 GCA_937898375.1 uncultured Ruminococcus sp. | reverse complement strand
TTAAGACCTGCGAAATGTATAACAGCGTCTATCTTGTTTTCTTCAAATATCTTTTCCATAGCCGCAAGGTCAAGGAGGTCAGCCTCATAAAAAGCAAAGTCCTTGCCTGTTATCTTCTTTATTCTGTTAAGAGCCTCCGGCTTTGAGTTTGAAAAGTTATCGACTATAACTACCTCATAGCCTGCTTCAAGAAGCTCAACGCAAGTGTGGCTGCCGATAAATCCTGCTCCGCCTGTAACGAGTATTTTTGCCATATTCTTTACCTCCCAAATATGTCAAGGTTTTTTCTTACACTTACATTATACCATATTTTCACGTTTTTGCAATACCATTTTTGTTTCAAACATATGGATTTTTGTTGCAAATGGAATAAAAATGTGCTATCATATCTATAACAGACTATCTCACAGAAAGGAACGCACAGAATGAATACAGACCGCCATTCTTTCAAATCAGACCAAACTGACGCACTTTCCCTGTCGGTATACAACGTGGGCTATGAAAAATGTCAGGGGCTTCACAGCTGGGGCAGCGGTGTCCGTGACCATTATCTTATCCACCACATCATAAGCGGCAAGGGCGTATACAAGACGCCCCAAGGGGAATATCATCTCAGTGCAGGGGACACTTTTCTTATTTACCCCTACACTGTGATAACATACACCGCCGACAAGGACGATCCATGGGAATACTACTGGGCAGGCTTCAACGGCTCTGACGCTGAATTTATCCTTGACCGTGCAGGCTTCACAAGGGAATGTCCTGTTATCTCCGCAGACTTTGGCAGCGAGCTTAAAGACAGCCTTGAACGCATTTATCGTCTTAGCGGTAACAGAAGCTCTGACCTTGTGAAAATGACAGGACAGCTTTACATCACTTTAGGCATACTCATGGAGCGGTCAGGCAGTCAAAGCCGTTCTGGCGGCACTGCAAAGGGATATGTCACAAAGGCGAAAAACTACATTGCACACAACTACACCCTTGGGATAGGGGTAGAGAATGCCGTCGATTTCGTCGGTGTGAGCCGTGCCACGCTATATCGTGCTTTCATGGAATACGAGGGGCTTTCTCCTGCCCAGTATCTTACTTACTTTCGTGTGAACGCCGCCTGCCGTTTGCTGGAAGAAACGGAGCTTCCTGTGTCGGCAGTGGCAAGGTCGGTGGGGTATAATGACAGCCTTTATTTTTCAAGGATATTCCACAAGACAAAGGGCGTTTCGCCCACGGAATACAGGGCTGGCGCTTTGTGTACAAAAGGTGAAAACAAGGCGTTTTCGGTTGACAAGGGTATTTAAATGAGATATAATAAGGTAGTATAATCAGCTACGAAAGGGTCTAAAACAATGAATTTCTTTATGGTCGGCTCGTTTTTCATGCTTTTCATGCTAAACGCAGGCTGGACTTCTAATTATGTTATAAAGCTTGCAGGCTTTGTGTTTTTCGCAGTGGGAACAGCTGAGGCGGCAGAACGCACTGGCGCTTTCGCACATCTGAAAAAGCCTGCTTACACTTCTTCCGCTATGTGCGCTCTTGCAGTGGT
>CALEJX010000211.1 GCA_937898375.1 uncultured Ruminococcus sp. | reverse complement strand
AATTTTCTCTAATATATTAATGGTGTTCTGTAAAATCATAAAAGTTTCGTATAAGCAAGACAAAATGAATCTGATTACTTATGAAATATATCGTAATCACAATATAGCATATATAATGAATAACATTAATAATGTCGATATTATAAATGATTATTTAACATATGAATGCAAAGGTAATATGGTATATGATAATGAAGGATTTCAGAATCTGATTAACAATAACAAGTATTACAAAAATTTATGGAATCAGATTTCTTGCTTAATCAATAAATTGATATTATCATTAATAATATAACGTTATTTGATAAGTGCGTTATTACGTTATGAATCTTAAAATAAAAGTAGCTCTGTTATTATCATAAGACTATATTATTCGTTCTCATAGCCTAATAGCACACTCGCTTTCCGTTCCGCATAAGTCAATATTATGATTATGGCACACACCGTAATCGACAGATACTCTATTGGAACTGAATACTAATCATAAGCTCTCGGAAACGCTGTGCAAGCGTTTCTGAGAGCTTTTTCTTTTCAGCGGTTAGTTTTCCGTTTCGCAGACTTGAACGGCTCTGAGGGGCATTTCCGTTCGCTTAAAGACTATCATTAAGCAGAAGTCTGTTCGGCAATACCGTGAGTGATCTCATACTCACGCACACGGCGGTAAAAAGTATTCGCCGACAAGTCCATTTTACGCATAAAATCTCGTCCCGTGATATGCTTTGTCTTCCATTCCCCATACAACGGCTCAAACTTTCCCCAGTCTGTCGGTGTCGATACTCTCCTTGTGACTGATGAGCGTAACGCCTTTGTCGGTCAAGGTGTCGATGATATTCAAGAGGTCTTTCGTTGACCGTCCTAAACGACTAATGCTCTCAACGTAGAGGGTGTTTCCCTCTTGTGTTAGCTCTTGAGAGCTTTTCGGAGAAGATGCGGTCAACTTGATAACCGTGCATGATCTCCTGCTGACGAGCTGTTTCCTGATGCTCCGTAGAAACACGGATATATCCGATCTTACTCATAAAATCTTCCTTTCATTATTCAAGATAATCTTTCTTTTTCTGTTGAGAGCGTTTCCTCTCCTGATACTGCCTGTTACGCTCCTGCTGTTTCTTGCTTTCAAGATAATTTCGCACTTGTTGTGTGTACTGTGATGCCGCCTTGCGTTTAAGGAAAGTCTTGTGTTCGGGAACAAGAGCATTGTATTTCTCTTTCAGCTTATCGAACTTTGCCTGCAAATCGCTTTGTTTAGGTGGCTTGCCCTTTATGTAATAAGCCTTGATATGCTCGGTGATGTACTTGTCGGCTTCTTCATAAGCGTCGATAGCGGCAACGTTCTTCTTGCGGAAATGGCTCTGTGTAAATGCCGAACGCTCCTGATATTCCTTGTATGTAGACGAGTATTTTGTACGCTGTTTCATCATTTTGATGAGCTTATCTATCGGCTCGATCTTTGCATTCAGCTTAGCAAGCTCGTCCGTATGGTTATCATTGTGGTGAGTATTCCAAAAGAAACTCCTGAGATCGTCAAGAGAAGTGATGCCACCAGCTTCAAGATTTGCTATCATCGTATCAAAACCACGCATATCCCTGATTTCTGCCCATACATCTTCTTTCTTTTCAGGTGCTTGACTTTCGGTCGGCTTGCTTTCAATAGGCTTGGTGTTATACTAAAAAAGTAGACAAGGAAAGAGAAAAAGAGTATAATAAAAGAAAACACGAAAAAAGAAAAACCAAGGAGAAAAAAATGATGACAAATAAGCAGCCGCAATACGATGAAACTTTTAAAAAGAACATCGTGGCATTACACCAGAACGGAAAAACCCAAACTGAGCTTTCCAAGGAATACGGAATATCAGTAAGTGCGATCTCAAGATGGATAAAGCTTTATTCGAAAGTCAGGGTTGACGACAATACTGTTATGACAGCAAAGCAGATAAAGGAACTGCAAAAAAGAAACGCCCTTGCCTTTCGGATCAATAACAGATATGCCATATTCCTTGCAAATGTCGTCCGATAATTGCCGTAACTCTGCCCACGCACGTTCTGTTTTCTTACCTTGATTATGCTCGGTGGTGAAGCTCAGACCATTATACAAATTCGTATTATTGAAAATCAAATGAAGGTGCGTATGCTGTTTGTCCGTATATGAATCACAAGCACATACTGATAATCGCCTTTGAGATAGCGGTCGCATAATTCCTCACCGATTTGCATAGCCTGTTCAGGTGTGACTTCGTTCGGAGCAAAGCTCTGTATCAGGTGGTATGCAAGGATTTTTGTTCGCCCGGTCCCTGTGTCTCGGACAGCTCGGAAATCTTCGCTTGCTCCTGCACTGTCGGCTCTGCAAGTATAAGAGCTGACATATAAACCGTTGACGGTCTTATCTCCGTCTGTGATGTAAGCGATTGCCGCGCCCGACTGTTGCTTTGATGCTATGAATAGAAGTAACCGCCAAATCTCTCCGACTCCTTTCTTGACCTCGGTCATATCTTCTGCGTAAAAGTTTCCTGGCTATGAAGTCTCATGGCAATCTGATTGATATTGCTCCCGATGCGTTTCATCAGGCGATTTGTTTCAGAAATATCGGTGCTGTTTGGGGTGAGGTCAACCCTTGCACGAACGCAGTCACGGATATACTCAGTCTTGTTCTTATAGCCGTACTGTTCACACTTCACAAGAATATCCTGCATTTCGGATTCGGTAAAGCGTAACGATTACTCACAATTAAATGGAGGTTCACAAATGGCAAATCAAAAGAATAACAAGAAGGAAATCAAGGATTTTATGATTCGTGTGAGAGTTACCACCGAGGAGCATGAAAAATTCCTGAAAAAAGTAGCAGAAAAGGGTTATCGTTCTGTTAGTGCATATATCCGGTCATTGATTGAGGATGATTCGGATGAGAAGTCGGCATCGTGAATGTGCGGAATAAGACTGTAGTGGTCCGCACTATGAAAATGATAGGGATTAGGATTTTGACTATATGACTATATTTCGTTCAGGAGATACTGAATATTTACTTTCCTTAATAGACGGAAAATTTGTTCAAGTACGTGATGATAATAAACTTTATGTAACTGGTGACGGTGGTTGGTCATGGGAATCGTTTGATATCTGTAATGTATCCAGTGCATCAAGTCCAACAAGTAATAATAAAAGCTACACAATTTATGATTCATCCGGAGCAAAAGTAAGATCAGATGCAGGAATATCGTATGACCAAACGAAGAGTGCTAACGGCTATACATGGCACCATATTACAAGTGCAACTACCAAGTCGGGCTCATGGGGGATATATGTAGGAAAATGGGTAGCTAATGTTTAAAGAAGCTATAAAGTAGCCATACCTTATGGCTGTGAATGTATAGGATCGGATTATTAAAGTCCGCTGAAACATTTTAACTAAGGTCAGAAAGGATTATTCTTATAAAAAATTTGCAAAGATTATTATGGGCTTTTTGATGGCTTTTGCTTTCACTTTTGGTGTAGCAATACAGACTTTTCCTTAACATAAATTTTTAATTCATAATGGCCACAAGCGAATATATTTTCTGTAAACCTGACAGACATATTTTTGAGCTTGATCTCCGAAAGGTAGGATTAGTAGCTGACGAAGTATGGTACTGTGGTAATGATATTGTTGGAGCATATGAAGCGGGGTTATTTCCTTTGTTTTATGATGACAGAAGTGTACCTTCAGCTGTATATGAAAAAAATGACAAAATTAAGCCAAATTTCTCTTACAGAAAGATAAGCAGTTGGAATGAATTGTTTGCTTGAGTTGCACTTTAATCTGAATCATCCCCAAATTGAACATGACCGGTTAGGTTTTTGAGGCTGATTCAAATGATTGTAGTTTTCAAATACGATCTCCTGAGTACTGATTCCCTAGCAAAAAATTGGTTACATTCTCCAAATGGAAAGCAACTACCTAAAATTTTTGATACAAATAAACAGTAATCAAGGAACGAAACGGCAACACTGCAAAGAAACGGAACAACCAAAAGGTTTCATTATATCATTGGTAGAGTGATTTGCCAGTCGTGTAGAATGGAGTTAAACCTTTAGCAAAACTTATCATAGACTGACAAATAATCAGTTTGTTATCGCTTATAGAGAGTATTCAGAACTTATAAATGATAAACTTGAACTAGAAGCAAGAACAATAGCATTGATTTGGAAACTTTATTTCGATTTATTTGGATTGTTTGATAGTATTGTAATTATACATTTAAGAAGAGTATCGCTATGATATTTTAATAACTGTGGAGGATTATGTTGAATTACAAGAGGAATTATGGTATAATAAAAGCGATGAAATTCCAATTGAATCAATTGTGTAATTTTAAAGTATATTACCAAAGTGGACCATAGTCAATAAAGTAGACAGAAAAAGAGAAAAAATCAAAAAAGGGCTTCAAATTGAACGGGAGATAAAAGGTCATTAGCAGAGTGAGGCCGTTTGAAATTGTAAAAGTGAATATATTCAAAAACAGACAATTCCAATTCATCAAAAGAGCTATAGGAACGGCGGTCAGTTTCTTCAAGTTTCAGAAACTTGAAGAAAGCTTCAGCCACAGCGTTGTCGTAAGGATGCCCCTTTTTAGAAAACGACTGAATAAAGGAAGCTCTGTCCAGCCTTTTTCGGAATTCAGCGCTGGTATACTGAGAACCTCTGTCTGAGTGAAAAATCACATTTTCAGGATAATTCCTGTTTTTTAAAGCAGATTCAAATGTATCCAGAACAAGCCTGGTATCGATTTTGCAGCTTATTTTATAAGCTATCACACGTCTTGAAAAAAGATCAATGATAACGCATAAATAATAAAATCTTCCTCCGGCTTTTATGTATGTAATGTCGCTGCACCATGCTTTATTTGGCTCTTTGGGATTGAAATTCTGCTTTAATATGTTGTGACAGGATTTATCATCTGATTTGTTTGCAGCTTTGAATTTCGGCTTGACGGTCGACATTTTAGGAAGCTGCATTTGTTTCATCAGTCGGTACACTCTTCCCTGACTGATATGTATGCCATAATTAACTTCAAGAACCTTACGCATTTTTTTAGCTCCATAACGGCATTTTGCTTCGGAATAGATCTGTAAAATACAGTTCTTTATATTCCTGTTTTCAATTGCTCTTTTAGGTTCTTTAGAGTTAAAATGCTTATAATAGCTGCTGCGGTTTACATTTAGAACACGACATAGGGTTATTATTGAATGTTCGTGCCGAAGCAAATGTACAGCTTTCATTCTTTCCCTGAGCGTGGAGTCATTATGGCAAGCGCTTTTTTTAATATGATGTTTTCCTCCTCAAGCTGTGCGTTTCTTTTTTGCAGTTCCTTTATCTGCTTTGCTGTCATAATAGTGTTGTCGTCGACCTTGACTTCCGAATAAAGCTTTATCCATCTTGAGATCGCACTTACTGATATTCCGTATTCCTTGGAAAGCTCAGTTTGGGTTTTTCCGTTCTGGTGTAATGCCACGATGTTCTTTTTAAAAGTTTCATCGTATTGCGGTTGTTTGTTTGTCATTTTTTCCTCCTTGGTTTTTCTTCTTTCGTGTTTACTTTTATTATACTACTTTTCCTTTTTCTTGTCTACTTTTTTAGTATAGCACCAATCCGTATGGTGCCATTTTACATCAGCCTTTCTGTAAGATTAAGCCCACATTTCA
>CALEJX010000210.1 GCA_937898375.1 uncultured Ruminococcus sp. | reverse complement strand
TAAATCCTCTCTTTGTGCCAAGTCTTTTTCTCTGTGAAGCGATTATCTCGATATGCTCAGGGTTTACCTCAGGAATGACCATTGGAACATCAGGAGTATGTCTGTGTGCAGAGTTGTTTGATACAACAGGGCATTCAGCCTTTGCATACTTTTCTTCAAGGGCTTTTATCTCGTCTTTCTTCATATCAACTGCGCAGAAAACGAAATCTACCATTGAAGCGATCTTCTCAACGTCCTCCTCGGCGTTCAGAACTGTCAGCTCGCCGATAGTTTCCGGCAGAGGCTCTGAAAGCTTCCACTTGCCTGCAACTGCGTCTTTGAGCTTTTTGCCTGCTGAACGTGGTGAAGCGGCAACGCATACTACATTGAACCATGGGTGTTTGTCAAGAAGCAGAGAAAATCTCTGACCTACCATTCCTGTTGCACCGATGATACCGACATTGTACTTTTTCATATTAAAACTCCTTTTCCTGTGCCATGGTAACAATTTTCTTTGGCGTTATACACTAAAATATGCCGCTGTTCAAATGTTATTTTGCACAAAACATAAAAAATAAACAAATAATAAAAAAACTGGTTGAAAACCAGTTCATCATACAATATAATAAGAATGTTGACATAAAAATTTATGCCGATAGCACTCCACCATTTGTAATGATGACAACTGATAGTCTATTAAACTAACAGTCAGCAAGAGTGTTCCCGATACTCCGCTTCGGCAGTCTTACCTTTCTCATTTTCCATAGGCGTTGGGACGCTGTTGTGTGGGGTCACACGAAAAATGATACTCATTTCAACTGCACCTCTATCTGTTCTGTTTAATGATAACAAATATTTAGCGTTCTGTCAATACATATAGACGAAAATATTTTAATTTTCTGTAAATTAATAAGCTTATGCGAAATTAAATGGAATGACAGGCGGCAAAATATTGGATACTGCACTAATAGACAAATGTTTTTATTGTTTAGCGGGATATGCGGGCGACCTAAGGTCGCCCCTACATAGCATTGTGGTGCAATAGTGAATTTGATATATGACAAAATATTATTTATATGAATGTATAGGAGATATTGAAAATGCTTGATATCAACAATATGAAAAGATCGGACTTTTATTATGACCTGCCGCAGGAGCTTATTGCGCAGACACCTGTTGAGCCGAGAAATGCTTCAAGAATGATGAAGATAAACAGGCAGACGGGAGAGGTGGTACACGACCATTTCTATAATCTATGCAATTATCTCAAAAAGGGTGACTTGCTGGTGCTTAACGACTCAAAGGTGCTTCCTGCGAGGATATACGGAGAGCGTGAGGACACGGGCTCGTTCATTGAATTTCTGCTTGTGGAGCAGAAAGAGAACATGGTCTGGGAGATACTTTGCAGACCAGGCAAGAAAGCTAAGATAGGCACGAGATTTGTTTTCGGCGGAGGAAAGCTGAAAGCTGAGATAATCGACGTTTTGGAGGACGGAAATCGTATCGCACGATTTGAGTGTGAGGAAAATTTCTTTGCTACCCTTGACGAGATAGGTCAGATGCCTTTGCCGCCTTACATTACTGAAAAGCTAAAGGACAAGGACAGATATCAGACGGTTTATGCTCATGAGCTTGGTTCGTCTGCTGCGCCGACGGCTGGTTTGCATTTCACTGAGCAGCAGTTGGATGACTTAAAGGCAATGGGCGTGAACATTGCATATGTTACTTTGCACGTTGGTCTTGGCACGTTCAGACCCGTTAAGGAGGACAAGGTTCTTGACCACAAGATGCACAGGGAACACTATGAGCTTAGCTCTGAAACTGCGGACATGATAAACAGGACAAAGAAAAACGGCGGACGTGTTATTGCAGTAGGAACGACATCATGCAGGACGCTGGAGAGCGTTGCGGCATTCAATGACGGAAAGATAGTTCCTTGTGACGGATACACGGAAATATTTATTTATCCTGGGTTTGAGTTCAAGGTGCTTGACGGACTTGTTACTAATTTTCACCTGCCTGAAAGCACGCTTATAATGCTTGTATCGGCGTTTATGGGATATGAGAACACTATGAATGCTTACAAGATAGCGGTGGAAGAGAAGTACAGGTTTTTTAGTTTTGGAGATTGTATGCTCATAATTTCAGAGTGAGGTTTTTCTATATGAATGACGTTAAGTCAGTGGAGAAGAAGCGGCTGTATTTATATGATAATCTGAAATTTCTGCTTATAGTGCTTGTGGTCTTGGGGCATTTGATAGACGACAGCACTGTTAAGCTTTTCGGCAACGGCGGCGGTGAGACGGGTGTTCCACAGGCAAAGGTTTTCAGTGGAGCATTTGTGTTTCTGTATGCTTTTCATATGCCGTTGTTTATATTCATATCAGGGCTTTTCAACAGGGGACATGATAGCGGCAGAAAAGTGCTTGGAAAGGCACTTGGGTTTGTA
>CALEJX010000209.1 GCA_937898375.1 uncultured Ruminococcus sp. | reverse complement strand
TGATTCCCTGTAAATCATCGCATACCAGATTAAGCGTAGTAGCTTTCTGTACCCGCTTTTCATTTGCTCGCTTGAAAATATCCTCATCAATTATCTGCGGATATTTGTCAGTTCCGAGATATTTCTCATTTTCGATTATCCGCTTGACCATATTTTTGTTCCAACGGTCGGAATCCTCGCTGTACCTGATTTTTTCAGACTCCATCAACTTTGCGATTTGCAGAAAACTGCTGCCATTCAGATATTCTCTAAAAATTTCTTCAACTGCGTAAACTTCTTTTGGTTCGGTCGTTATTTCGCCGTTTTTCATGCAGTAGCCGAACGGTATTACTCTGTTTTTGGGCATCTAATTTCACCTCCATGTACAACAATACTACAAAATTCTGCGGAAATCCAGTACCAAAACCAACAAAGAAAAGCTCTGCAATTTTACTGCAAGGCACTTTCCGTTATATCTTTTCTTTGAACTTCAATCCGCCAATCAAATGAAACTCCAGCTCATGCTGATCTATAACAACAATTTTCTCAACGATATTCTCAAACGCCGATTCATCAAAATCAATCATGATATTTTCTCGCTTTTCAAAAAAATCAATCAGCATTTCTATCTGTTCAAGCATTTCGTCCTCGTCGTCGGAGCGTGTAAGCTTTTTCAGTTCCGTCTGAAGCTTGTTGATTTTCGCCGTCAATTCAGTGGTTTGTTCAAGGTATTTTGCCTCGTCCAGAAATCCTTTCGTTTTCAATCTCGCAAGAACGTGAGCCTGTTCTCGAAGTTTGGCTATTTCCTTTTGTATGTCCATTACCTGAGTTTTTCCGCTGAATTTTTTCAGCTTTAAATCCTGTAAAGCTGCTTGACAGGGGAGAAGTATCTGTTTATAGTTGTACCACAGCTTATTGCATAACATTATAAATGCCGATATGGCATTCGCCTCTAAAATCTGCTTATTTGAACATTTATCAGACTCTGCATCATGCAGTCGGCACACCCAATAATTTTTATTTTTTCTGCATTTAAACTTAAATGTTGAACCGCACTCTCCGCAGTAAATCTTCTTTGCAAATATATGATCTTGCTTCAATCCTTTAAACGATTTCTTATGCTCCGCTAAAATATTCTGAACCTTATCAAAATCATCTCTTGAAATTATGGGCTTGTGCCTGTCGGAATAATAGTATTGATCTCGTTCGCCTTTATTTACTACCTGTCGAAACGGAAGTGTATCTGTAATATACTTTTTCTGGAACAGCTGATCACCTATATACTTTTCATTTCTAAGCATAACCCCAACCGTACTTGCTGTCCAATGACTTGTTCTGCCGAACCTTTCTATTTTGAGAGCATTCAGCATTTGGGCTATAGCCGCCAAACCATATCCATTCAGATACCAATCAAATATCTGCCGTACTATTTCAGCCTCATCAGATTTTAAAATCAAATTTCCGTCAACAAGTTCGTATCCGAAAACTGGAGTACACATTTTTATTGTGCCGTTCTCCATTCTCTTTTTTATACCCCAACGCAAGTTCTGCGAGATCGAAGTTGATTCCTCCTGCGCCAGACCGCCCATAATTGTAATCATCATTTCATCGGTCATATTGGCAGTATCAATGTTTTCTTTCTCAAAATATATTGTGATACCAAGCGATTTAAGCTCTCTGACGTTTTTCAGACAATCCCTTGTGTTTCGGGCAAAACGGCTTATGGACTTTGTATAAATTCTGTCAATTTTTCCTTTTCGGCAATCCTTCATAAGTCTCTGAAACTCGTCACGCTTGTCCTCACGGGTTCCTGTGATACCCTCGTCAGCATATATGTCGATGAGTTCCTCTGTTTCCGAATTATCGAACACCTGACTATAATACCTCATCTGAGCCATAAATGAGTTAAGCTGATCTTCAGAATCGCTTGATACTCGGCAATATGCGGCGCAACGAATTTTTGTATTTTGTTCTTCTGATATTGTAGGCTGTATCACCGTTACTGTCGGCATTTTCTCACTCTCCTTTCAACCAACAAGAATACCACAAATCTTTTCAGAATGGTATCACCAAACCTGACAAAATTACTTGTCCGAATTTGACATATTTTCATCTGCCTGCTTTGCCGCAGTACAGAGACACATTGTGAATACTCCCGCTGTACCGCCTGCAAGCAATCCAATAATAAATCCTACCATTTCTGAACCTCCTTATGCTGCGTCCCTTGAAGACGGAAACTGACTGTATATATCCTCTGTATTTTTGCTGTTGAAACTCTGTTTTTCGTCTTGTTCAAGAATTTTATCCAGTTTATCGGCAAATACTTTTGCCATAAAATCGCTGTATTCTGCCTGTCCGAATTTAGTCATCAAAATCAACTCCTATACTTATTTTCATCGCTTTTTCTACTTTTTCCATAAGTTCAAAATCAACTGAACCCACGTAACTTTTCAGTCGGTATCTGTCTATCGTTCGTATCTGCTCCGCAAGAACTGTTGAATTTTTTGGCAGTTCTGAACATCTTATCTGAATATGCACAGGCAAATTCTTTTTTCTTACAGACGATATCGGCACAACGATTACTGTAGGACTATGTCTGTTTCCTACGTCATTCTGCACCACCAAAACAGGACGAATGCCGCCTTGCTCCGAGCCGACCACAGGATTCAGGTCTGCATAAAATATATCTCCACGTTTAATCAGCATTTTCATTCACCTTTTTCTTTGGAACTTCAAAGCCTTTTTTGTATCTCACGCAGCTATGAAACGGACAGAACAGTACGTCTGTATTCCTGTCATACCACACACAGCCACAGCATGGATGATATGTAGGCAGAATACATATAGCAGGAGGAATTCTGATACCATAAAATCTTTCTGTATTCATTAGTTTTTCCTTTATATTTTCCATTGTATTTCACCTCTGAAATAGTTTAAATATTATGTAAAAACGGCGATCTGCATTTTACGCAAACCGCCGTAATAATTCGTTTTGCCTTTGCATGATATTTATCCCCGATACCCGTCACGCCCGGAACTCTGCAAGCTGCGGTCAGCGTAACCGCATCATGGGACTCTCACCCGCTCTCTTAGCCCTCACTGGGAAGTATCATTATCCTCACACGTTTCATCGCCGACTTTGGATGCTGT
>CALEJX010000208.1 GCA_937898375.1 uncultured Ruminococcus sp. | reverse complement strand
TCCGACCCGCTGTCCTCGAAGGTTTTCATATTAAAAGTATGTATGAAAGTCATTATAGAGATTACAGCAAACACCGCTGCAAAAGCTCCAAAAAAAATTCTCATGCTTATCCCGTAAACAAATTCGCCGCGGCATTCATTTTCAATTTCGGCGATACCGTCTGCATAATCCGAAAGGTAAAAATCGTCGGGATCATTCTCACCATAACATATATTTACATAGCCGTCGTTAAGAATGTTTTCGATAAATTTGCGGTAAACTATGCCGCTTTGATCTGTATATTCGATTTCAAGCTGGTTTACATAGGAAGTATACGCTCCCCTGCTTTCGGAAAAATCCTCATATTCGGATCTGCTTTCCCCTACTACCTTAGCAAACGTTTTAACATATTTACTGCAATCATCGGAACTTTCTGAATTTCCGTAACGCTTACAGCCGATCTTTACAAATCCAACTGCCGCCAGTGCCGACGCAACAGCCAATATACAGGCAAAAACAAATGCCGCAGTAATACTGCTTTGTGAATAGTATACTGTCAAAACCAAAGGTTCACGGTAAATCATTGATACCCCCATAATTAAAAAGGGGCAGGCAAATGACTGCCTGCCCCAGCTTTTAAGTCGAGCAAATATATAAATTACTTGTCAGCGATCACGTCGATACCTGGGAGAACCTTGCCCTCGAGGTATTCAAGTGAAGCTCCGCCGCCTGTTGAGATGTGTGACATCTTATCAGCAAAGCCAAGCTGGATAACTGCTGCTGCTGAGTCGCCGCCGCCGATGATAGTTGTAGCGTCTGTTTCAGCAAGTGCCTTTGCAACTGCGATCGTACCTGCTGCAAGTGTTGGGTTCTCGAACACGCCCATAGGACCGTTCCAAACAACTGTCTTTGCAGACTTAACAGCGTCACCGAAGAGAGCCTGTGTCTTTGTGCCGATATCAAGACCTTCCTTGTCAGCTGGGATCTTGTCAGAATCAACAACCTCTACGTCGATAGGAGCGTCGATTGGATCAGGGAAGCCTGCTGCAACTGTTGTGTCGATAGGGAGAAGAAGCTTCTTGCCGAGCTTTTCAGCCTTTGCCATCATTTCCTTGCAGTAGTCGATCTTTGTGTCGTCAACCAGTGACAGACCAACTTCCTTGCCCTGTGCCTTAAGGAATGTATATGCCATACCGCCGCCGATGATAAGTGTATCGCACTTCTCGAGGAGGTTTGAGATAACATTGAGCTTATCTGCTACCTTTGCGCCGCCGAGGATAGCAACGAATGGTCTAACAGGTGTTTCAACTGCATTTCCGAGATAGTTGATCTCTTTCTGCATGAGGTAACCAACTGCTGTTTCCTTAACGAACTTTGTAACGCCTGCTGTAGAAGCGTGAGCTCTGTGAGCTGAACCGAAAGCGTCCATTACGAATACTTCATCGTCAACGAGGTCTGCCAGTTCCTTAGCGAAAGCTTCGCCGTTCTTTGTTTCCTCTGCGCCTCTGAATCTTGTGTTCTCAAGAACAACGATATCGCCGTCAGCCATTTCTGCAACAGCCTTCTTAGCGTTGTCGCCAACTACTGTATCGTCAGCTGCGAATGTTACCTTTGTATCAGGAAGAAGCTCTGCAAGTCTTGCAGCAGCAGGAGCAAGTGAGAACTTAGCCTCTGGACCGTTCTTTGGCTTGCCAAGATGTGAACAGAGAACAACCTTGCCGCCGTCAGCTACCAGCTTCTTGATAGTTGGGAGAGCAGCTGTTATTCTGTTATCGTTTGTAATAACGCCGTCCTTAAGAGGAACGTTGAAGTCAACTCTTACGAGTACCTTTTTGCCCTTTACATTAATGTCATCAACAGTAACTTTGTTTAAACCTGCCATTTTAAAGACACCTCTCAATTTAATTTTTTAGTTCACGTTGTTAAAAAACTAACAACCTTACCTCTATTATATAACATACCGCCATAAAAATCAAGTATTTTTTTATATTTTTTACCCTGATTTTATAACTTTAGGCTTTTAAAGTGCGTCCACCTTTATCTCGCCGTTGTCAGCGGATATTGCCACAGCAGACACCGCACCCTCGCCCTTGTCTATAAGCAGTTCGGCAATCTTATCCTCTACTTCGTTTCTTATGACACGGCGGATATCTCTTGCGCCGAGCTTCTGACCGTATGCCTTATGTGCGATAGCTTTCAGAGCTTCGTCTGTATATCTCAGGCTGATATGCTTCTCTGCCAGCGGTGACTTCATCTCGTCCAGCATAAGACCTGCTATGCCTGCGAAGTTCTCCTCTGTGAGCGGGTTGAACACGACTATCTCGTCTATTCTTCCAAGAAACTCAGGTCTTAGGAAATCTCTCAGGGCTTTCATTGCCTTATCCTTGGCAATATCGCTGTCGGTCTTATTGAAGCCCACGCCTGTATCTCTGTCAGTTGAGCCTGCATTTGAGGTCATGACGATAACTGTGTTCTCAAATGAAACGCTTCTGCCCTGTGAATCGTTGATACGTCCCTCGTCAAGTATCTGAAGAAGTATGTTCATAACGTCAGGGTGAGCCTTTTCTATCTCATCGAAAAGCACCACTGAATATGGTCTGCGGCGCACCTTTTCGGTGAGCTGACCTGCTTCGTCAAAGCCTACATATCCCGGAGGTGAGCCGATAAGCTTTGAAACTGAATGCTTCTCCATATACTCGGTCATGTCAACTCTGATGAGCGGCTCGGTGGCGTCAAAAAGCTCTTCCCCAAGGACCTTTACAAGCTCTGTTTTTCCAACGCCTGTTGGTCCAACGAAAATGAATGAAGCCGGTCTGCGGCGCTTTGAGAGCTGAACTCTTGTACGCTTTATTGCCTTTGCCACCTTATCCACTGCTTCGTCCTGACCGATAACACGTTTTGAGAGCGCTTCTTTCAAGTGCTTTATCTTGTCATACTCGGTCTGAGCTATCTTATTGGCAGGGATACCTGTCCAAAGCTCTATTACCTTTGAGATATCGTCCTCTGTGACCTGAACGTTTTTGAGTGTTTCTTCCACCTCTTTAAGCCTGTTCTGTATCCTGAGTATCTCGCCCTTTTCTGTTGCGATCATCTCATAGTCAGGGTCAGACTTCTGCTCGTAATCCTCAACGAGCTTTTCATGCTTTTTAAGCTCCTCGTTAAGTGCGTCGAACTCCTCTATCTCAGGCGTTCTGATACTTGTGCAGGCGCAGGCTTCGTCAAGAAGGTCTATCGCCTTATCAGGGAGAAATCTATCGTTGATATATCTTTCAGAAAGCACTGCGCACTCTCTGAGCATATCGTCTGATATCTTTACTCTATGGAAATTTTCGTAATACTGCTTTATGCCCTTGAGAACTGTGATAGTGTCCTCAACTGTCGGCTCGGCGACTGTTACAGGCTGGAAACGTCTTTCAAGTGCGGAGTCCTTTTCGATATACTTTCTGTACTCCTTGAAAGTCGTTGCGCCTATTACCTGAATCTCGCCTCTTGAAAGGGACGGCTTCAAGATATTTGCGGCGTTCATTGTTCCCTCGTTGTCGCCTGTGCCAACAAGCGTATGCACCTCGTCTATAAAGAGGATAACGTTGCCCTGCTCTTTGACCTCTTCTACAAGACCCTTGCAGCGGCTCTCAAACTGTCCTCTGAACTGAGTGCCTGCAACAAGTGCAGTGAGGTCGAGGAGGTAAAGCTCCTTATCCTTAAGGTGGAACGGAACATCTCCGCCAACTATCTTCTGTGCGATACCCTCGGCAATGGCTGTTTTACCA
>CALEJX010000207.1 GCA_937898375.1 uncultured Ruminococcus sp. | reverse complement strand
ATATCCGAAAGGAAGATAAAAATGGCATTTGACAGACTTATTGAAAATATTGTAAAGACACAGAACCCGTCAGTAGTGGGACTTGACCCAAAGCTTGACTATGTTCCTGAATACATCAAGGAGAAGAAGTTCAAGAAATACGGCAAGACTCTCAAAGGTGCGGCAAAGGCTATATGGGAGTTCAACAAGACTATAATCGACGAGATACACGATATCTGCCCTGCTATCAAGCCACAGGCTGCATACTATGAAATGTACGGCTACGAGGGCGTAAAGACCCTTTACAAGACTATCCAGTATGCAAAGGAAAAAGGTATGTTCGTCATGACAGACGGCAAGAGAAATGATATCGGCGCAACTATGGAAGCTTACGCAACTGCACACCTTGGTCTTACTGACGTTGGCGGTGAGCTTATCGAAGCTTTCGGCGCAGACGCTCTCACTGTAAACGGCTATCTCGGCTCAGACGGTATCAACCCGCTTCTTGAACAGTGCAAAAAGTATGACAAGGGCATTTTCGTTCTAGTAAAGACTTCAAACAAGTCAAGCGGCGAGCTTCAGGATCTTATGATAGGGAACAAGACAGTTTATGCCACAATGGGCTCAATGTGCGAGCTGTGGGGCAAGGACGTTATGGGCAAGTATGGCTACAGCGGCGTTGGCGCAGTTGTTGGCGCAACTTATCCTGAGCAGCTTGCTGAGATGAGAAAGGCTCTGCCGCACACATTCTTCCTTGTACCGGGATACGGCGCACAGGGCGGCGGCGCAGAGGGCGTATCAAAGGCATTTGACGACCACGGTCTTGGCGCTATCGTAAACTCCTCCCGTGGCGTAATGTGCGCATACAAGAAAGAGGATAACTGCGACGAACACGATTTTGCAAAGGCTGCAAGACGTGAAGTTATCAGAATGAAAGAGGATATAATCTCATATCTGCCAAAGATCACACTTGAATAAACACTAAAGGAGTGACTGAGTATGACAGCAAAGGGCGTTATATTGTTTACAGCGGCGGTGGGAGCATTGCTTTTATGTTCCTGTGCAAAGAATGAAGCTTCAAGCTCTGCAGCGGAAAGTCAGCTTGAGAAAAGCGCTGTGCCTGCGAGCATTGTGGGCGAATGGAAATGCCAAGAAACGCCCCTTGATAATAGCGAGCTTTATTCGGGCTATCTCAGCCTTGATATCCGTTCGGACGGCAGTTATCTCATGTATGACGCAGAAGCAGGCAATCCCTGTATAAAAGGCACTATTCAGACAGACGGCGACAGCCTGCTCTTTGTTGACGACAGCGGAGTGGATTTTGCTCCCCCTGCCGGCTGGGAGAATATGTCCAAAAGGCAGGAGATAGGCTACACTGCTGACGCTGACAAGCTGGAGCTTACTTATACTGATAATGATAACTCGGTCACTCTCGTTTTTGATGCGGTGAACGCTCCGAATGAGATAAAGAACTAAATACAGGGAGGATTTTTAATGTACAAGCAGGGTAAATACCCAATAGTTTCAAAAAAGACCCTTGCAAAAGGAATTTTTGACGTTGAGATATACTGTCCGCACATTGCAAAGGCGGCAAAGGCAGGGCAGTTCGCACAGGTGCAGTCAGAGGGCTTTTTCCTCCGCAGACCTATCTCTATATGTGATATCGACAAGGACAAGGGTACTATCCGCCTTGTTTTTGAGGTAAGAGGTCACGGCACTGACAAGATAAGCGAGCTTAACAAGGGCGATCTTATCGACATTATCGCACCCCTTGGCAACGGCTTCAAGGTGCTTGAAAAGGGCAAAAAAGCTGTCTGTATCGGCGGCGGCATAGGCACGCCTCCAATGGTGGGAATTACAAAGGAATACGGCGAGAACGCAACTGTTATAAGCGGTTTCAGAAACGCTGCTGCTGTTATTTTGCAGGAGGACTTCAAGGCAATGGGCTGTGACGTCAAACTTTGCACTGACGACGGCTCGGCAGGAAGAAAGGGCTTTGTTACTGATGCACTGCTTGATGTACTTAAGACAGAGAAGCCTGATATCGTTTATGCCTGCGGTCCAATGATAATGCTCAAAAATATCACAAAGATATGTGAAGAAAACGGCATTTACTGTCAGGTATCTCTTGAACAGAGAATGGCTTGCGGTGTGGGTGCGTGTCTTGTATGCGTATGCCGCACTGTCAAGGATGGTCAGGAGTTCAATTCTCACGTCTGCAAGGACGGCCCTGTATTCGACAGCAAGGAGGTAGTGTTTGATGAATAGGATAAATGTGAATTTCTGCGGAGTTGAATTCAAAAACCCTGTTATCCCTGCAAGCGGCACGTTCGGCTACGGCAGAGAATACGAGCAGTTCTATCCCCTTTCAAAGCTTGGCGGAATATCCGTAAAGGGCACTACTTTGCACCGCCGTGAGGGCAACCCAGGTCCGAGAGTTGCGGAAACTCCAAGCGGTATGCTCAATTCTGTTGGACTTCAAAACGGCGGCGTTGACAAGTTCATAAACTACGAGCTTCCAAACCTTGTAACAAAGGACACAAGGATAATAGCAAACATCGCAGGCTCAACTATTGAAGAATGTGCAGAGCTTGCGGAAAAGCTCAACGGCACTGCTGTTGACATGATAGAGCTTAACATATCCTGCCCGAACGTAAAGCAGGGCGGAGCGGCTTTCGGCACTGACTGCAGCGTTGCAGGTGCGGTAACAAAGGCTGTAAAGGACGTTACGGAGAAGCCTCTTATGGTAAAGCTTTCGCCAAACGTTACGAGCATTGTGGACATTGCAAAGTCTGTTGAAGCAAACGGCGCTGACGCTGTTTCGCTGATAAACACGCTTCTTGGTATGCGTATCGACATAAAGACACGCCGTCCGATCTTGAAAAACAACGTGGGCGGACTTTCGGGACCTGCGGTATTCCCTGTTGCTGTGAGAATGGTATGGCAGGTGGCAAACGCCGTCAAGATACCTGTTATGGGCATGGGCGGAATCGCCACATGGGAAGACGCCATTGAAATGATGCTTGCCGGAGCAGGCGCTGTTCAGGTAGGTGCGGCAATATTTGCTGACCCTTATGCACCTGTGAAGATAGCCGAGGGTATGCAGAAATTCTGCGAGGACAATGGTATAAACAACATCTCCGAGATAGTCGGAACTGTTAAGCCTTGGTAATAAAACAGCGAATTATCCGCCTTTTTACAGGGCGGATATTTTTATGGTATTTTTCTTATGAATTTCTTAATCCCATTGAAAATGGGCTGCAAAAGTGCTATAATTTAAGTCGTCAGGAAAGGCTGACAAAGAAAGGGGAAAAATATGTTTCTTAGAGTACTTTGTGTGATAACATCTGCACTTACAGTTCTTACCACGCTATCAATGACCTCATGCGGAGCTGACAGCAGCATTTCGTCTAAAGCTCCCGAAAGCGCTGTTACATCTACGGCGGACAATGACAAAACTGCAAAGGATATTCTTTCTGCGATAGAGGGCGACCACATGGACGCTTCAGCTTTTTATGGCGAGGACAGCTTCACAAAGAATGCCGAAAAGCTTTATGGCATAGAAGCTGACAAGCTCAGCGACGGAGGAATACTTTACTCATCTGACGGCAATTATGCTGACGAGATATCAATGCTTAAAATGGCTGACGGAAGCAGCGCAAAAAGCCAGCTTTCAGACAGGCTGAGCTACAGACTTAATCAGTATGAAAACTACAAGCCTGAAGAAACAAAGAAAATACAGGCTGCAAAGATATTTCAGGCGGGAGATTACTGGGTGCTTGTTATCTCAGACAATGCCGATGAAATATCTGACGAGATAACAGACATGATGAAATAACAAAACGGAGGAAAGACAACATGACAACAGCAAAAAAAATACTAACTATTGCACTTTGCATTACCTGCCTTGCAACAGGTATGACAGGCTGTGCAAAAAATAAAGACAGTTCTGATACTAAAGCTGCCAACAGCTCCTCAAAGACAGAAACCAGCGACAGCGAGAAGATAAAAGAGCTCAGCGACAATCTTGAGAAGCTTGAAAATACGCTTTCTGACATTTTGGGTGAGGATATAAACAACTACGTCTCAGACGTCGACGGCAACGTGAACGGCGAGATACACCCTATTTACGATGATACAGCAGTGGTTGAGGCTTACAAGTCGGGTGACGATTCAAAGCTCACTGACGATAAGGACAAATATATACTCAAAGAACTTAAAAAGGCTGTGGGCGAGATAATCAAAGACGGCATGAGCGAATATGACAAGGAAAAGGCTGTTTATGACTATGTATTTTCTCAGACACACTTTAACGATGACTTTCTTGTGGTGATATCTGATGACAGCGACGATGAGTCTTACAATCCTTACGGATTTTTCCATGACCACATTACTATCTGTGTAGGAAACGCTACGACCGTAAAGCTTTTCTTTGCCGTTCTTGGTATCGAAAGCAAGATAATACACTCAACAGAAAACGGCGAACACGCTTGGAATGTTGTTAAGATAGACGGCAAGTGGTATCACGTTGATGTGACCTTTGACGGCGGCGACGAAGCTCCAGACTACGCATATTTCAATGTGCCTGACGCTGTAAAGGACGACGGCTCTTATCCTTGGAACAAAGAGGACTTCCCTGCCTGCACCGCTACAGACGATTGCTACATATGCAAGAACGCCAAAAAGCTTGACAGCGTTTATAACATACCTGAGCGTATAAAGAAAGCTATGTCCGACAATGAGTCTGCTATATATATGTCCCTTGACGTGCCGGAGGGGGCAGACAGTGTCGCTGTTGCAGAGCAGGTCACAAACATAATCTCAAGCATTTACATTGACGATTGCTACTTTTCTTCCACACCTGTTATCGACGCAGGAAACAAGGTAAGCTTCGGAATTTCAGTTAGCACATCAGGCGATGACGATTCGGATAATTCTTATGACACAGACAACGCACTTGGTGTTGATTATGACAAGCTTTCAAAGGCTTTCTCAGACGCTCTCGGAATAGATTATGAGTATGAGCCTGATTATTCTGATAATAACATAATGGGTCAAAGCTTATAAGGGGATTCTTTAATAAAAAGCCGCAGGGCATACAGCGTAAAAACTGTATGCCCTGCGGCTTTTTATATCGGATTTGATCGAAGAAAGCTTGTTCATTGGGTCACACATCGGCTTGCCTGACTGTCTGCCCGTTTCCGATTTTGTATATTTTGAGAAATTAGCTCTCGAAAAGTGCTGTTGAAAGATATCTCTCTCCTGTATCAGGGAGCAGAGCAACGATAGTCTTGCCCTTGTTCTCAGGTCTCTTTGAAAGTATCTCGGCTGCCTTAAGTGCTGCACCAGAAGAGATACCAACAAGGATACCCTCTGTTTTAGCGAACTTGTTGCCTGTCTTGAAAGCGTCCTCATTCTCGATAGGGAGGATCTCGTCATAGACCTTTGTATCAAGAACATCAGGAACAAAGCCTGCGCCGATACCCTGAATTTTATGTGGACCTGACTTGCCCTGTGAAAGAACAGGTGAAGTTGCAGGCTCTACTGCTACTATCTTAACGTTAGGGTTCTTTGACTTGAGATACTGACCAACGCCTGTTATAGTTCCGCCTGTGCCAACACCTGCAACGAAGATGTCTACCTTGCCGTCTGTATCTTCCCAGATCTCAGGACCTGTTGTTGCAAAGTGAGCAGCTGGGTTTGCTGGGTTTACGAACTGACCAAGGATAACAGAGTTCTCGATCTCGCCCTTAAGCTCGTCAGCTTTCTTGATAGCGCCTGTCATGCCCTTTGCGCCCTCTGTAAGAACGATCTGTGCGCCGTATGCTTTAAGAAGGTTTCTTCTCTCGATACTCATTGTTTCAGGCATTGTAAGAATTACCTTGTATCCCTTTGATACGCCAACAGCCGCAAGACCGATACCGGTGTTTCCTGATGTAGGCTCGATGATAGTTGCGCCTTTCTTGAGAATGCCCTTCTTTTCAGCTTCCTCGATCATTGCAAGTGCAACTCTGTCCTTAACGCTTCCTGCTGGGTTGAAATATTCAAGCTTTGCAAGGATAGTTGCCTCAGCGTCTACTGCCTTTTCAAAATTAACTGCTTCGATTATTGGAGTTTTTCCGATAAGCTCCGAAACGCCCTTATAGATCTTTGACATTTTAATCTACCTCCGATATGAAAATTATTTTATGCGGCTTTCTTTGCCGCTTACGTTTGCTATGGTTATAATATATCACTTTATTCCTACTATGTCAATAGGATTAATATGCTTTCTGCGTTTTGCACAACTATGTCAGCGGATCACACGCTTTTATTTGTACATTATCACCTATAATCATACTCTGTAATGCAGTATGGCTTATTATTTTCATCACAAAGCTCCACAAATTTTCTGCCCTCATCGGTATAGACAAGAGCCTTTACGTTTTTTCCACGCTTCAAAGGCATTTTATATTCCACACGGATACGATTCACAGCATTCTCGTTTTCCACAAACTCATCTGTTATGTCAAGATATCTCGCATTGTTGACGTGTTCGTTCATATCTATATAGCATTTCAGCACCGGAATATCCTCATACATCTGCGGCTTAGTATCAGGGAGCGTGATCTTTCTTGGGAGATACTCCATATCAAGCTTTGGATATAGCTTCACCCTGTCAACAAGGTCTTGCGGAACTTTTATAGGTCGCTGAGAAGTCTTGTCCATAAAAGCTCCCGATGCTATAGACTTCACGCAGATATCCCCGTTTTCATCATATATAACTGTGTTTCTGTAGCCATACATTCTTTTAAGCTCATAGGTCCATGTTTTCACTGTGAGCTTTTCATTCTGCTCAGGTCTGCGGACGATATCGAGCTGTCTTGACACAAGAAACATCACGCAGTTTTCCTGCTCGAAAAAAGGTGACATAACAGGGTGAGTGTCAAGGTGGATAACAGAGCAATCCTGCAAAAGGTCAACAAGGCAACTGTTTCTTATTATGCCATGCGAACCTATTTGACTGCAATTTACAGTGCGTTTCATTTCATACATAATGCTTTCCTCCATTCTACTACTATGAGATAATTATACAACTTATGGGCGTTTTTTTCAACAGTCCCAGTACACAAATGTTAACGTCGGTAAAGGAATGTTAAAATAAACTTGTTGAAACTACTCTGCTTTAAGACTTATAATTGTTTTACAGCAATTTTACAGGAGGCAAAATATGTTTTTATGGTTAATGATAGCTATTCTTGTGGCGGCGGCTTCGGTGGCGGGCTTTATTTATCTCACAAGAAGAATATCGGCTTTCGGCTTTATAAAAAAGCTTTCAAAAGATAAAAAGCT
This sequence comes from uncultured Ruminococcus sp., assembly GCA_937898375.1. GTDB lineage: Bacteria > Bacillota > Clostridia > Oscillospirales > Ruminococcaceae > Hominimerdicola. The sequence continues at coordinate 1,982 of CALEJX010000207.1, read as the reverse complement.
ACTCAAATATGCCATAAGCGCAGGACTCATCGTGCTTGCAGGCGGAATAATATGGCTTGTGTGGGACGGGATAAATGCGATAATCTGTCTTTTACATCTTGTTATATTCTGGCTTTTGTGCGATTTGTTTATATTCATTGGCAAGAAGATATCAAAGAAACAGGCAAGCAAATGCCTTGCAGGGTTTATGGCAGTGCCGCTTACCATAGTGTATCTTGCTGTGGGCTGGTATCTTTGCAACAATGTATGGGAAACCGACTACACTCTAAAAACTGACAAAAAGTCGGGAGATATCAGGATAGTTCAGTTTGCAGATTCTCACGTTGGAACAACGTTCCATGGTGACGGCTTTGCAAAATACATGGAAGAGATACAGAAGCTTGACCCTGACGTGGTGCTTATAACAGGCGACTTTGTTGATGATGACACCTCAAAAGAGGACATGATACAGTGTTGTGAAGCTCTTGGCAAGTTGAAAACAAAATACGGCGTTTATTTTTCATTTGGCAATCATGACAAGGGCTATTATGACCCCTCATATCGTGGCTACAGCGGCGATGATCTTATCGCAGAACTTGAAAAGAACAATGTGACAGTGCTTCAAGACGATACAGTGCTTATAGACGATCGTTTCTACATAATAGGCAGGCAGGACAGATCTGAGGAAATGGAAAAAGGCGGTCACAGGGCATCTATGGAGGAGCTTACAAAGGACCTTGACAACTCAAAGTTCACAGTTGTAATGGATCATCAGCCATGCGATTATGACGCACAGGCGGCTTCAAAGGTAGACCTTGTATTGTCAGGTCACACCCATGGGGGTCAGCTCATACCGATAAATTTTCTTGGCACTCTCATAGGCGGCAATGACCGCACATACGGCTATGAAAAGCGTGAGGACACAAACTTTATTGTAACGTCAGGAATTTCAGATTGGGCGATAAAGTTCAAGACGGGTTGCAAGTCTGAGTATGTTGTTATTGATGTTTCGGAGAATTAAATAGCAGAGCAAAACAAAAGGGTCAGCGAAAATGCCGACCCTTTGTTTTATTTGAATACAATCTGTACCAACAGCATATAGCATATCGTTCCCCCTGCAATGGACAGGAGCATTTGCCTTTTCCACAAATGCACTGCCACTGTCACGCCTATGGCGATAAGCTCGGGCAAGCCGTAGCTGTAATGCAGGGGCGTTACGTTTCTAAGGCAATACACCACAAGCATACTGAATATTGCGCTTGGAAGCACTTTGCCCAGATACTGCACATAGCGTGGTGTGGGACGTTTGCCGTTGAAAATAAGAAATGGGAGCGCTCTTGTGAGGGCTGTGCCTAAAACGCACATTCCTATGGTAATGACCTGCTGAGTTATCGTCACTTTGCGTCACCTGCTTTCTCAGGGTTTTCTATAGGCTTGCGAAAAGCTGTGAGCAGGACGAGAATACATATCATGGTCGGTATCATAAAATCGTCTGCGCCGAACAGAATAAGGCAGGCAACGCTTGATATCATGCCTATCCATGCGCTCATATGGTGCTTTTCTTTGAGCCATTGGTCGAGGAATATTACAACGAAAAGCGCTGTCATTGCAAAGTCAAGACCCTTTGTGTTAAAGCTTATAAGATTGCCCATAAGACCGCCGATAGTTGCGCCGCTCACCCAATATATCTGATTGAGTAAGGTCACGAAGAAATAAAACCAGCCTCTGTCAACGTCCTCGGGTATCTCTGCGGAGTAGTTTATGCTGAAAGTTTCATCGCACATTCCGTAGATAAGATAATATTTTTTCCAGCCAAGTCCTTTGAACTTATCCAGCATTGAAATGCCATAAAACAAGTGCCTTGCTTGTATCATTATCGCCATTATCAAGGTTTGCACAGGTGCAAATGGTGAGAGAAGCATACTCACTGTGATAAATTCAAGGCTTCCGCCGTATATCGCCATGCTCATTATGAGAGGATAAACAAAGCTAAAACCTGATGC
>CALEJX010000206.1 GCA_937898375.1 uncultured Ruminococcus sp. | reverse complement strand
TTTCTGCGCCAAGCCCTCAACAATGGCGGTTTTACCAACGCCCGGCTCGCCTATAAGGCAAGGGTTGTTCTTCTGACGTCTTGACAGGATATGGATAACTCTTGATATCTCCTTATCTCTGCCCACAACGTTATCCAGCTTGCCCTCTCTTGCTTTCTGAGTAAGATTGGTGCAGTAGTTGTTGAGAAATTTAAGCTTTTTCTTTTTATCCTTTGGCTTTTTCTCTCCGCCGTCATCAGTGGCTTTAGGCATACCCCCTGCAAGACTGCTGAACAGATTTCCTGAGTCACCGCCGAAAAGATTGCTAAGGAAGTTTGTTCCGCCCGGCTCGAAATCGTCTCCGTCGGAAGCCTCCATAAGCTGATTTGACATTGCTTCAAGGTCATCGTCTGAGATGCCCATTGCTTTCATATAATCGTCCACCTGTGAAATGCCAAGCTCCTTGGCACAAACAAGGCAAAGTCCCTCGTTCTGCTTGTGCTGAGGGTCTTTGGCGTTCATCTGTGAGATAAACACCACAGCAGGACGCTTTTTACATCTTGAACACATTAACATTTTTATTTGCTCCTTTCCTTACTGATACACCTTTCGGTCATCATTTATACAGAATATCAAAGAAGTAACTGAACAGATAGGTATTTTCAAAAACAGTGCTGTTGAACTTAGGAAGCTTGTTCTCGGTGGCGTTTATCACAGTGCAGACCATAAAGGCTATCAGCACCAGATACAAGCCGCCTTTGCAAAGACCAAGCGCCATGCCTGCGAAGCGGTTTGCCGCTGTCAGACCTGCCATTCGTGTGAAAACTCCCGACAGGCGCAGGATAAGCCTTATGACTATCTCCATAAGCACATACACTACCATGAACACGCAGAGCTTTATAAGGGTCAGGGCAATGGGTCGGAAAATGTTCTTTTCCAGATACTCAGCGCCTGTTCTGCCGCCCTCAGAGAGAGCCTTTACGGCTTCGTCTATCTGCTCGGCGGTGAACTCCACCGCTTTAGACAAACTGCTGCCAAGCTTATTGCCCTCCAGTTTTTCGCTGAGCTTTTGGGGCATAACGCTGTGGATATACTCTGAAAGCTCCTCGCCCTTTTGCTGAGCAGTATCAAGGTCTGCGCCCTTTGAAACAAGCAGTTTTTCAGTATTCTCCGCAAGAGTGCCTGCCCCTGACAGGACGTTTTTTATCTCCTCGTCTGAAAGGTCGATATCAACGCCCTCGTTTTTCAGCTCGTTGCTCACAAGCTTTGAAATGTCCGTCTGTTCAGCGGCGTTTTCAAGGCTCGTTATAAGCTGCGTTTTGAAATATTTGTTATATACATTTTCAGCCGACATATTGGCTATCAAAAAAGCCACAAGCACGGCTGCCACTGTTCCGAGCATTGTGATAACATATCTCACAAAGCCCTTGCAGTATCCTGTCAGAGCGGTCACGATAAGAATTATTATAACTGCTCCGTCAAAAACATATGCCATATTTTCCTGCCTTTCGTCAGGTCTCGAAAGCTATCTTGTTTATCTCACGCAGACCTAGGAAGTAAACGCTGTCGTTAAGGTAAACAAAATCAAGATACTCAGAGGACACTGCCGCTGTTGCAAGGAGGTTTCCTGCGCTGTCATAGGCTTCGATATTATCCTCGCTGAGAAGGATTATCTTCTTGTTCTCTGCGGTCATTTTCTTAGGCTTGCCGCTTTGAGTATAAACAACGCTGTCAGGCTTATCCCCGTCAGAGTCTGAGCGGAACACCGCAAGAGTTCCTGTTTTGCGCTGTATGCCCTCAAATGCTACTGCGGCGGTGGTATCTGTCATGGCAAAGTCTGAAAGCTCGTCTGGGTATTCATACTGCAAAAGTATCTTGCCATTGCTGTCAAGCTTATAGAAGCTGGTATCGCCCACGACCCAATAATCGCCGTTATCGTTTCTCTGAACGGCAACTGCGAGAGTTTCAAGCTGTTCGCTCTTCATTTTCTCCTCTGTGCTGTCAAATGTCACATGATAGATAACAGAGCGGAGCGCCCCACTGCTGCTGGAAAATGTTGAGATACAACAGCCGCTTCCGTCTTTATCAAAGCTTATATCCAGTATTCTTCGTGAGCTTGACCACTGATATATCTCTGCTCCCGAGGAGTCATAAACTGTCAGCACGGCGGCGTATTTTTCTGTCTGTGTGACGACCGCCACTGTGCTGTCGGGGGCTATCTCCGCAAGAAGTATAGACTGGTCTATATCCTTTGAAAGCAGCTCGCCCTTTTTATTCAGCACTCTGAAAGAGTTTCCGCCGTTATCGTAAACAAGCACACGCTTGCCTGACGTTCTTACAACAGGGTTTGCAAAGTTATGGGAATTATCCGATATCTTATTGCCCGACTCGTCATAGAACGTGATGTTCCTATCGTCAACTCGAACTATCCCGTCGGAAAGCTGTTTTATAACGTTGACGGAGCTTTCATCAAAGGTCAGCGGGAAATTGCCGCTTTCCTTTTTGCCGTCATTTACTATAGTGGCATGAGGTCTGTCCAAAATGCCCTCAAGCTTTGGCACCCACACTTCTCTTGAAGCGTAAACGCCCACGCCGAAAGCGACAACAACTGCTATGGCGGCTATCTTTTTATAGAGCTTTTTTTTTTTTTCTTTCTTTCTAGCCGCTCTTATGTCGGTGACGTTGGATATCTCCTCGACAGGCTTTTCAGACTTCTCTGCCTTTTCAGCTTTCTCAGCCTTTTTCTCTTTTCTGCTTTTATGCTCGGACTTTTCCTCGCTTTTTTCTAAAGCCTGCTCTTTCTTTTCGCCGCCTGAAACTGTTATCTTGCTCTCATCAAGCTTTTCAGGCTGTTCCTCCTCGGTTTTATCCTCGGTGTTCGTCAGCTCTATCCTGCTTCGTGACTCCTCGGCTTCTTCCGCTTCTCTGCGGAGCTGTTCTTCCTGCTCACGTTCCGCCGCTTTCTGAGCCGCCTTTTTCTGACGTTTTATCTCTCTAAGAGTAACGTTCGGCATAGGCTCTTCTGCGCCGTGGAACTCGTCACGCTGAACAATATCCGTCTGCTTGGTTATTCTTATTGTCTTTTCTTCTTTGGTCGGCGGATTTTTCTTTCTCCGCCTGCCCTTTGATCTTTTATCATTCACCTTGTTCAGATCCTTTATCTTTATCATAATACACTTCGTTAAGATACAGACCTTGCGGCGGAACTGTTTTTCCGCCTCTTGTTCTATCCTTTGACGCAAGTATATCAGGTATTTGAGTTTCTCCTATCTTGCCCTCGTTTATAAAAATAAGCGTGCCTACCATTATCCTTACCATATTGTACAAAAAGCCGTCTCCCGAAACTGTGAATATCACAAGCTCGCCCTCACGTCTTACATGAAAAGAGAATATAGTCCTAACTGTATTCTCCTTGGTGCAATCGGTGGAACACATGGCTTTGAAATCGTGGGTTCCCACAAAATCCTGTGCGGCTTTATCGAGCTTTTTCTCATCTATGGGAAACCAACTGCGGTAGGCTGTATCCTTATAAAAGGGATTTTTTATCTCGCTGTTATGGATAATATACTCATACTCTTTGCCGCTGCACATATATCTTGCATGAAAATCAAGGGGGACTTTTTCGCACTCCAGCACGGAGATATCGTCAGGGAGCTTTGAATTAAGTCCGAAAACTATGCCACGGCAGGTTATTGCGGACTCTATAAGAAAGCTTGCGCAAAACCGCCTTGCGTGTACTCCTGCGTCTGTTCGTGAACAGCCGTTCACTGTGACGGTCTGTCCTGTGAGTGAGAGGATAGCCTCCTCAAGCACCTGCTGAACGGCAATGGCATTGTTCTGTCTTTGCCACCCATGATATGCTGTGCCGTTATAGGCAAGTATTATCCTGAAATTTGTCATACTTTCCTCAATCCAGAGTTATTTCTTCTATGGTATCAATTCTTATTATTTTTGTCAAGTCCTTTTTCTTCTCATGGACGATAAGCTTCACCCACTCATCATCTGCGTCAAGAACGGTACATCTTGTACTGAAAAAACCTTCGCCGTCAATGGTACATTCCATACCGATAAGATCTTTTATAATGCCTGACATTTTACTTCCTCCGTTTATGTTTCGCTCAAGCTTCTTAACTTTCTTTTCCAAATCGTCAAGCCTATCGTCTTGGCTCATATCTTTAAATACACTGCTCATAGTAGCCCTCCTAAACGACTATATTTATGACGATAACGCCTGCAAGAAACAGCACGCAGAATATAGAGCCGTAGAGATCGACTATGCTCATATGGAGCTGTTTCATTCTTGTTCTGCCCTCTCCGCCGTGATAGCAGCGGCACTCCATTGCGAGGGCAAGCTCCTCGGCGTGTCTGAACGAAGCCACAAAAAGCGGTATCAGCACTGGGATAAGGGCTTTTGCTTTCTGAATGAGAGAGCCTGTTTCCATATCCGCTCCTCTTGCTTTCTGGGCTGACATTATCTTGTCTGTTTCCTCGATAAGGGTCGGGATAAATCTCAGCGCAATAGTCATCATCATTGCAAGCTCATGGACAGGCACTTTTATCTTTTTAAGCGGCGAAAGCAATCTTTCGATAGCGTCTGTCAGGTCTATAGGCGATGTGGTGTAGGTAAGGAGCGAAGTGCCAACGATAAGGCAGATTATCCTTATCATCATGAACACTGCCGTGTCAACGCCCTCGTCGGTTATCTTCAGAAACTTCCACTCAAAATAGGCTTTGCCCGTTCTGATAAAAAGCAGATTGAGTATCGCCGTGAATATTATTATTGGCACGATAGGCTTCAAGCTTTTGAGCATGAGTTTGCCCGGTATTTTCGATATGATAAAAGTGAGGATAGTGAAAACTATGCCCACAAGAAGTCCCCACACGCTGTTTGCGGCGAAAAGCATCACTATGAAAACTGCCGTCATTATTATCTTTATTCGTGCGTCCATTCGGTGAATGACAGAATTTCCTGGAAAATACTGTCCTATAGTAATATCCTTTATCAAGGTATATTCCTCCAATTTTCTATCTCAGGTCGGGCGCATATGCCCATACACAGTTCTGCTCTCTGCCCGTGTGGGTCAAAGGCAGCTCTCTGCTCACTTATTCTTTTTCTGCTCCAGCATTTCAAGGAGGACTTTTTTCGCATAGCCAACTGTATACACATCGTCCTTTATGTCGATGCCCATGGCTTTGAGCCTGTTTATAACTCTTGTTATCTGCGGCACGGCAAGTCCCATTGAAACAAGCTCCTCAGAGCGGTGGAACACCTTTACTGTATCGTCATAGCAGAAGACCTTCGACTCGTTCATGACCAGTATCTTTGAAACGTTCTTTGCGATATCTTCCATAGAGTGGGAT
>CALEJX010000205.1 GCA_937898375.1 uncultured Ruminococcus sp. | reverse complement strand
TGTAGCTGTCGGACACAATGTTTTTTCTGTTGATGAGAGCCTCGTATTCAGCTGTCACCCTTGCTTTGTTTCTTTCAAAATCTGTCATATCAAGCATTTTCCTTTCGGTAAAAAAATCTTCTTAGACAAGTATACTATAATAATTCTCCAATTACAAGTACCCCTGAAAACATCAAACGATTACATGAAAAAAGTTTTACGAACTGCATAAATACGGCACATTTTTTACCGCCTGTGTTAATGTTTTCTACAAAAGGCTTTTTTATCTGCCGCTTTCAGCCAAAATAGCCTTTATAACTTGTATATTGAATATTTGAACTTTATGCGCATATTTTAAACGATTTCGATTGTAATATTGCCTTTTAACGATACATATAGATTTTGTTGTGCAAAGTGTACAATAAAATCGCTGATAATTGTGTTATAATGGTGATTGACAATAGCTTTGTATGTGTTGTATAATTATAGCAAGATTGAATATATGAACCCACCAATTATATATAGTCAGTCATAATGCTAAAATATTGAATTATGGAGGAATATTTTATGAATTACAAAAAGTACATAGCAGCTGTTATGGCTTTGTCAATGGCAACAGGCATAGCAGGCTGCGGAAGCTCATCAGGCTCATCATCAAGCAAGGCAGAGGACGATTTTTCTGCAACAGAAAACGTAGCGGTAGCCGATACAGAATCTATCGAAGCAATACCTGACGGCGCTGAGAAGGAAATTCTTTATTTGGGTGAAAACGATCTCAACCCTACAAAGGGCAACCCTGAGAAGAGTACAGAGCTTCAGCTTTTTGAGGGCAAGGGCGGAAAGATAAAATTCCAGCAGACTTCAAACGAGGACAGATTTGATAATCTTGCTGCCGCTATCACAGCTAACAAGGATATTCCTGATATATTCAAATATGAGTGGCTGGCATTCCCTTCACAGGTAGTAAAGGATATGTATCAGCCTATCGACAGTATTGTTGATTTCAGCCAGCCTCTGTGGTCTGCAACAAAGGATACAGCAGATCAGTTCATGCTCAACGGCAATCATTATGTTGCACCTCTTGGCTATGTAGCATCTGCAATGCTTTGCTATGATAAGGATATCATCGATGCAGAGGGCCTTGAAGATCCATATGAGCTTTATGTAAACAATGAGTGGACTTGGAAGAACTGGGAGGATATCATGTCCTCATATGTTGGCAACGCTCCTGCTGATACTGAGCGTTATGGTGTAAACGGCTTCTTCAGAGCGCACATTGTTCAGCAGACAGGCAAGAGACTTGTAAACTACGACGCTGATACGAACGAGTTCTCAAGCAACCTTAACGATCCTGATATCGAAAAGGCTCAGAACTTCCTTTATAATATGATGAAGGACGGTCTTATCCTCAATGGCTGGGTAGGCTCTGCTCGAGATTGCTTCAATCAGAACTGCCTGTTCTATGCAATGGGCGAGTGGGCTTACACAGGCAACCAGACACCAAAGGAGGGCGAGAACTGGGGTGTTGTTCCTATCCCTCAGTATGACGATGATCAACAGAAGATAACAACTTCTGATATGACAGCTTTCATGTGGGTAAAAGGCTCAACAAGAAGCGAAGCTGTTAAGTGCTGGTTCGAGTGCGTAAGAGCTTCAAAGACAGACCCTAAGTATGAGCAGACGAACAAGGACAAGTTCATGGAGAACAACCCATATTGGACAGACGAGATGTACAACGTAAAAATGGACGTTGTTTCAGACGATTACCTCATGCTCTTTGACTATGCTTACGGCGTATCCTCAGCTTTGGGCGACAGAAAGCAGTTTGACGGAAATCAGTGCCTTGTTGACGCTCTCTACGGCGAAGCTTCAAACGTTGATGACGAGGGTGTACAGTCCACATGGACACAGGTTCGTGAGAAGTATTCCGCAACTGTAGATTCAGAGATCAAGGAACTCAATCAGAAGATCGCAAGCCTTAAATCATAATCAAACCATTAGTTGATACATAATATAATTACTCCCGAAAAAATAACGCAGACAATAAAAAGCCTGCGTTATTTTTATGCGTTTTTTAGAATATCCCAAATCCCAAAGCTGTGCAAACTGTTATGAAGATAAGCCCTGCAAAGGCAAGTATCGTGACAGGTGCGGTAAGATAGGTGACTATCTTTTTGCCTTGTGAAACATCAGGGCAGAAGTTTATGAGCCTGAAGCTGTCACGGTGATATCTCAGCTCTTTTACAAAAAGCACCAGTCCTGCTATCATAAGACCGAATGACAGGAGCGCAACTGTCACTATAACAATAGGCGCACCGCCTGTGATAGTGCCTTTTTCAAGTTCTGTGGCAAACTTGTTGAAGTCTACAGCACCGAGAGCAACGCTCTGCACCGCACCGATAGTGTTCAGGGTGAAGTGAAGTATCAAAGACGGGAAGATAGACCCTGTTTTTGCCACCATAAAGCAAGCGCACATACCCATAACAGCCGCATAGAGTATCTGCTGATAGCTTCCATGCCAAAGACCGAATGTCAGACCTACCATTATAATGCCTGTGAGCTGACCGCACTTTTCGGCATTTCTGAAAAGCGTATCTCGAAACATAAGCTCCTCGAAAAACGGTGCAAGCACTGACATTGCCAGCACGCTTGTTATTCCTCCAAGAACAGTGCCGCTTGAAGTGAAGTCAACGCCTTTAAGGCTAGTGCCGGAGGCTTTTTGCACATAGGCGAAAATAAATGAGTTGAGATAATTTGCGGCATAGATAAGTCCGAATGATATGACTATCCATTTTGCCACCCATTTTGCAGGCATTGAGGGCTTTCTGAAACAAGCTGTTATTTTAAGCCCCTCTTTTTTGCCGCTCACAAGCCTGAACACCACAAGGACTATAGGCACTACTACGAGATA
>CALEJX010000204.1 GCA_937898375.1 uncultured Ruminococcus sp. | reverse complement strand
GAAGTTGTTCGCCGTGGATTTATGTCAAACTTTCTTTTTCAAAATATTGCAAACATCTTCAATGCGCCGACGGAGGTCATTGATATCATTAGATCACTGCCGAATGCACCGGAGGGCGAATTGATAAACGTGTCACCAGAAACAAGGGAAGAGCTGTCGGTCAATGACGAAGGTGAAGTTGAGCTTTCAGATGAATTTGTCATCGGAACGTCACAAGATGTCTTTGGTGATAAAATTTATAATGATATTTCCGAAACGTTGGAGCGTAAGACCAATGAGATACTTTCTGCTCCTGCTACCACAGAGGAACAGCAGGTGTCACATTTACAAGATGTATTCCGAAAAGAGCTTGTTGCGCCTGTTATGCAGGTCACAAGCGAAACTTATGGCGCTGATCTGGGAAATAAAGACACACAAAAGCTCCAAAAACAGCTTGAGCAAAAGGCAGACAAGCTTGTCAAGCAGGAATACGGCGATTATTCAATAAGAAAGAAAACTTTGGAAAACGATAGACAAAATGCGCTTGCAAATCTTAATGAAACAGGTGAAACTGCCGCCGAGGTCAACGAGCGGTTTGATACACTTGTGCAGCAGGCAACGAATGATTTTAAGGAACGTGTTGGTGATGTTTTAGAGAAAACTGTACCTAATATGTGCGAGGAAGTTGTAAAAACAGTTGAGACGAAGAAGCGTGAAAGAACCAAGGAAACTATTGAAGATGCCGTCCGTGAACATCTTCGTGGCTTTGCAAGAACGATACCGTCATTTCTCATGGCATATGGTGATGACAAAACAACGCTTTCTACATTTGATATGATGATCCCCGATGATGTATTCTATGAAGTGACCAGTATTACGCTGGATCAGTTCCGCTTTCTCCGTGACGGCGGTTCTTACACAGACGCAGAGACGGGTGAAGAAAAGCATTATCCTGGAAAGTTATTTGACCCAGTTGTATTTGATGATTCTGTCAGAGAGTTTCTTGCACTGCGCAAACGGCTTGGGAACTACTTTGATGAGACGCATACGGAGGATATTTTTGACTATATCCCGCCGCAAAAGACAAATCAGATATTCACACCTAAACACATTGTGAAACAAATGGTTGATCTGTTGGAACAAGAAAATCCCAACTGTTTCGATGATCCGAGCAAGACCTTTGCTGATCTTTACATGAAATCAGGTCTATATATTGCCGAGATCGTTAAGAGGCTGTTCAACAGCGACGGCATGAAGCAGGCATTTACAGATGAAACACAGCGTTTACAGCATATCTTTGAAAATCAGGTATACGGACTTGCACCGACAGAGATAATCTATCAGATAGCTTTTCACTTCATTCTCGGTTTTGAGGGAGGAGAGATGATAAAGAAACATCACCTGCGCCAGTGTGACGCACTTCCGTTGGCAAAGGACGGCACATTGGCAGAAAAGCTGGATACCATTTTCGGCTAAGTTTTGATATAACACAAAAAGGCATATACTTCCGCCGAAGTATGTGCCTTTCAGTCTTTTGCAAAAGTGTCAAATCAACGGTCAAACAAGTGTATTTACGTCATTTGTAGGGGATCGGATCAATTTCTGTTTCACAGAAATGCGACCTCACACTTGTTTGAGCCTTTTTCAAAGTGCAATTATTTATCCTGTGTAGAAAGTATCTTTCTCGTCTGAGGTATCTCGAAAAGTGCGAACGCACCGATAGCTGTGAATATCATTTCAGGGAGCATATACGAGCCGTTGTAAAGCAGGCTGTAAAGTACGCTGTTGTCTGTTGAGAAGCCGTCCCACAGTGCGCCGAACGATTTCCATATAACAACGCCGCTGAGGAAGTGGCAAACAAACCTTAGGAAAACTGCTATCATCGTTCCCGCTATCCAGCCCACTGCGCCTTTCTTTCTGAACATTCCTGCAACGCCAAGAACTGTGTATGCCGCAATGTAGTCAAGAAGTATGCAGGCGATAAGCATAACAGGAGAAAGTCCCCAGCCAAAAAGTCCGTCTGTGATACCCTGAATGAACTGAACGAGAGAGAACACAAATGCCGCTCCAAGACCCTTTGCCACGCCGTGCTTTATGCTGAAAACGGCTATAGGCAACATGGAAAGCAGTGTGATAGAGCCGCCCCAAGGGAGCTTGTATACTCTGATAAAGCTAAGCACTGTCGCCAGCGCCACCATTATTGCACCCTCCACCAGTGTGAGCGTTTTTGAATTTTTCATATTATACCATTCCTTTCTGTATACAAAAAAATGCGTACGCCTGATAAAAGGGCATACGCATAGATATACACACTATTTTCCTACGCTGGCATTACCCATATCAGGTGCGGTCAGAACATCTATTTGCTCTTTCTCAGCCGAAAAACATTCAGCTCCCATATTGTTTTTATGTACTGTTATCATTATACTGCTTTTTTCGTGAGATTTCAATAGCTTTTTTGATTTTTCCCACCTAAATTGTATGAAAACATAAATATCTGTCGCAAAACCGCATTTTATTATGTGTTTTGCACATCTTTGCTGAGTATCTCCTCTATATTCTCAAAGATAAACTCCTGTGCCTGCTTTGGAAAAAGTATCGCCTTGTAGCTGTTCCCAAGCTGTGATATCTTTTCACGCTCTATTATGCCTGCTTCGGGAGAAAGTATGGTGGTTTCGAGAAAGCCCTTGCCGTTTGTGCTGTCTTTTGCAAGATAATTCTCGCTTATGAGCCAGTCTTTCATGGCAAGTTTTATGCTTTTTATGTCGCCGTCAGTGCCGAGTTGATAGAAAATGCTGTCGCACACCTCTGAAAGGGTCATGTCCTGCTCTTTGCCTGAAAGCTCGCTTGCGTGGGCGATTATGTATTCCTTTGTGCTTTGACCGCCTGTTGCCGTCTGCTTTTGCAGATA
>CALEJX010000203.1 GCA_937898375.1 uncultured Ruminococcus sp. | reverse complement strand
TTTGGGGGCGAGAGAAAGTACGTTGAGCCTGCAAAGGGCACTGTCAATCCGAGAGTGTTTATCGACAGGCTTGCAAAGAAAATGCCTGCGAACGTTACTGTTGTGGCAGACGTTGGACAAAATCAAATTTGGACCTGCACTGAGTATAAGTTCCGCAAGGAGGGCAGACTTCTCACCTCTGGCGGTATGGGTACAATGGGCTATTCTGTGCCTGCGGCTATCGGTGCAAAAATGGCTGATCCTGACAGGCCCACAGTGGCTATATGCGGCGACGGAGCTTTTCAGATGTCATTCATGGAGCTTGCAACAGCCGTTCAGTTTGGCGTTGATATAAAGGTGGTAGTAATGACTAATAACCGCCTTGGCATGGTAAGAGAGCTTCAGACAAACGGCTATCATGACAGGCAGACCGCAGTTTTCCTTGACGGCTCGCCAGACTTTATCAAGCTTGCAGAAGCCTATGGCATACCTGCAATGAGGGTTTGTGATGACGATACCATGGAAAAGGGCATTGAAATGCTCGCAGAGCATAAGGGCATATGCCTTGTGGAAGTGGTTGTAGATAAGGATATGCCAACGCTATAAGGTCAATATTTTAACTATCTGTAGCGTTTACAGTATATAGCTTTTGCGTTCAAGAAATCTTAATAATAAGCTGATATAATAAAGAATTAAGGAAAGGTTTCCTTGTGGAGGTTAATTTATGAAACATACGATCTCAGTTCTTGTGGAAAACCACAGCGGTGTTCTTTCAAGAATTTCTGGACTGTTTTCAAGACGTGGATTTAATATAGAGAGCCTTGCAGTAGGTCCGACCCATGACCCTGCTGTTTCAAGGATAACGATAGTCGCTGACGGCGACGAGCATACAGTTGAGCAGATAGAAAAGCAGCTCAACAAGCTTATCGAGGTCATCAAGGTAAAGACATTCGAGGCTAATGAGTATCTTGCAAGAGAGCTTATGATAGTCAAGGTGTCTGCCGCTGCAAACAAGCGCAGTGAGATAATGACTATCGCAGATATCACAGGGGCTAAAGTCATGGATATAACGCTTACGACAATGACATTGGAGCTTTGCGATACATATGCTCACCTTTGCAGATTTGAGGAGGTCATAGCGCCTTACGGGATAATCGAGATGGTAAGAACAGGCACTATTGCAATAGAGAAAGGCTCTGACACATTCAACGCAAGCAAATAAACTTTGATTATATAGCCGAAAGGCTATATAAAATAAATCTAAAATTTCTGAATTTGGAGGAATTAACAATGGCACAGGCAAGAATATTCTATCAGCAGGATTGCGACATTAACGTACTCAAGGGTAAGAGAGTTGCCATTATCGGTTACGGTTCACAGGGTCACGCTCATGCACTCAACCTTAAGGAGAGCGGCGTTGACGTAGTAGTAGGTCTTTACGAGGGTTCTAAGAGCTGGGCAAAGGCTGAGCAGCAGGGTCTCACAGTTATGACAACTGAGGAAGCTGCAAAGACATCTGACATCATCATGATCCTTATTCCTGATGAGAAGCAGGCTGCGCTTTATAAGAAATCTATCGAGCCATACCTCACAGAGGGTAAGACTCTTGCATTTGCACACGGTTTTAACATTCACTTTGGCTGCATCGTACCACCAAAGAATGTCAATGTTATCATGATCGCACCTAAGGCTCCTGGTCACACAGTACGTTCTGAGTATCAGGCTGGTAAGGGTACACCTTGCCTTATCGCAGTTGAGCAGGACGCAACAGGCAACGCACAGGATATCGGACTTGCATATGCACTTGGTATCGGTGGAGCAAGAGCTGGGGTTCTTGAAACAACATTCAGAACAGAGACAGAGACAGACCTCTTCGGTGAGCAGGCAGTTCTCTGCGGCGGTGTTTGCGCACTTATGCAGGCTGGTTTTGAGACACTTTGCGAAGCTGGTTATGACCCAAGAAACGCATACTTTGAGTGTATCCACGAGATGAAGCTCATCGTTGACCTTATCTATCAGTCAGGCTTCGAGGGCATGAGATATTCTATCTCTAACACAGCTGAGTACGGCGACTACATCACAGGTCCAAAGATCGTTACTGAGGACACAAAGAAGGCTATGAAGAAGGTGCTTTCTGACATTCAGGACGGCACATTCGCTAAGGACTTCCTCCTTGATATGTCTGACGCTGGTTCACAGGTACACTTCAAGGCTATGAGAAAGCTCCACGCTGAGCATCCTTCTGAGAAGGTTGGTAAGGAGATCAGAAAGCTCTACAGCTGGAACAACGATGATGAGAAGCTCATCAACAACTAATTTGCAAATAAGTATTGTTGCATAAAAAGAGAACGGCTTGCAAATGCAGGTCGTTCTCTTTTTGTCTCGCTACTCTATCTTGGAGCATAGCTTTTATTTTGTGGCTCGGTGACTTTACTTTTGTTTAATGAGCCACTTTGCTGACCCACTTTGTTTTAGCTGTTTGAAAGACCTTTCATCTATAACACGAATGAGAAATGCTTTTGATTGCAAAAAAACGGACGAAAAAATTATTTTTCGTCCGTAGAAGATTTAACTCTTGCTGGTCTTTACATATGACCACCCGTAGCCGAGGTTATCCTCGCCGCCTGATGAACTTAGGGGTGAGCGGTAAATGTAGTAATAATCATAAATGGTATAAAATTTCACTGTCAAGCCGTCGCAGTCGATATATGTGATGTTCCTGCGCTCCAGCTCCTCAAGCTCTTTCTTCACAGACTTGCAGGCGCTGTTTTCGGTGAGCGACTTTATGGAGCATTTGCCCTTGGAAAGTGTCGGCTTTTCGCTTGATATGCTTTCTATCATAAATTCCGCAGTGGTCTGAAAGGTGGCTTTATTGTCATTAAAAACGGCTTTTATCTGGCTGTCTGAGCGCATATAATGCTGATGCCAGAAGCCGAGGACTACCGCAAGAATAATGACTATCCCAATTATCCACTTGACTTTTCTGCCTGTTGACCATTTGCGAAGCTTGCCGTCAGTGCCTACATCTTCCTCGCTGACAACGGGGTTTATCTGCTCGCTCATTATTTCAAGAACGCCTCCAATCTGTAGATAGGCATACCCATGTCGGAGAATTTCTTCTCATATTCCGTTACGATATTGCCCTCGAAGCCGCTGTTGTGCAGGTCGAGAGAAATATTTTTAAGCCCGTAATTCGCCGCAGAGAACTCCTCCAACGAGAACTCAAAGAAGTGCATATTGTCGGTCTTTTGGTATATCTCGCCCTTATCCACAAGAATACGTCTGTAAATTTCAAGAAAAGCTCGGTATGTGAGCCTATGGCGTGCGTATGTATTTTTAGGATACGGACAGCTAAAGTTGAGATAGATACACTCCACCGACTTTTCAGGGATAAAGCAATCCAGATATTCAGCCTCGCCCCTTGCAAATCTCAGGTTTGGTATGCCCTCGTCTATAGCCATTTGTGCGGCGTCAA
>CALEJX010000202.1 GCA_937898375.1 uncultured Ruminococcus sp. | reverse complement strand
GCCTGTCAGACTTAGGTATCTGTGAGAATTTACCGAAAGAAGTATAAAATTCTGCTTTGTTATAATTCATAGGCAGCCCTTTCTAAACTGTCAGTTTTTTACGCTCAGGCTCGTTCTTGCTAAGAAGTTCAAGAGGAACGCTGTTTTTGCTGTCTATAACAAGCGCAACGTCAAGCACGTCCTGAATAGTCATTGCAAACACGAACTCGCAGCCAAGCTTTACAGCATCGTCAACTTCGTCAAGATCGCCCTTGTTAGCAAACGGCACTATGATAGTCTTTACGCCTGCCTTGTATGCAGCCATGGTCTTTTCACGGAGACCACCTATAGGCAGCACCTTGCCGCTGAGAGTTATCTCACCTGTCATAGCAACGTCACTGCGCACCTTTATATTGCCAAGCGCTGAGATTATGCCTGTTATCATAGTAACACCTGCGGACGGACCGTCCTTAGGCACAGCACCTTCAGGAGCGTGTATATGCAGGTCTTTTTTCTCATAGAAGTTCTTATCGATGCCATACTTGTCAGCAACACTTCTGCAATAGCTTACAGCTATCTTTGCAGACTCTTTCATAACGTCACCAAGGGAGCCTGTAAGCTCTATTCTGCCCTTTCCGTCAAGTACAAGGACTTCCAAAGGCATAACAACTCCGCCCACCGACGTCCATGCCAGACCGTTTACACAGCGTCCTTATCTGAAACAACATCAGGGAGATATTTCTCATGACCAAGATACTTTTCAAGATTACCCGCCTTGAAGGTAACTTTCTTAACGCCGTCCTCAACTATTTCTTTGGCAGCCTTTCTGCACAGCGAGCCTATCTGTCTTTCAAGATTTCTCACGCCCGCCTCTCTTGTGTAGCTGTCTATAAGCTTATAAACAGCGTCATTGCAAATGCGTATCTGAGACGCTTTAAGACCGTTCTTGTCCTCCTGCTTTTTGATAAGATGTTCCTTTGCGATATGGAACTTCTCCTCTCTTGTATAGCTAGACAGCTCTATGACCTCCATACGGTCAAGGAGCGGTGCCTGAACTGTATCAAGAGTATTTGCAGTTGTGATGAACAGCACGTCGCTCAGATCGAACGGCACCTCGATATAATGGTCTCTAAAAGCATTGTTCTGTTCGCTGTCAAGAACTTCAAGCATAGCAGATGACGGGTCGCCCCTGAAATCATTGCTCATCTTGTCTATCTCATCAAGAAGCACAACAGGGTTTTTGCTGCCTGCAAGCTTCATGGCATTCATTATTCTGCCTGGCATTGCACCAACATAAGTTTTTCTGTGACCTCTGATATCGCTTTCGTCCTTTACTCCGCCAAGAGAAACTCTCACAAAGTTTCGGTTGAGTGCCCTTGCAACTGACTTTGCAACGGAAGTTTTACCTACGCCCGGAGGACCTACAAGACAGAGTATCTGTCCTTTGACCTCAGGAGTAAGCGCTCTTACAGCAAGATTTTCAAGTATTCTTTCCTTGACCTTTGTCATGCCGTAGTGATCTTTGTCAAGTATCTGCTTAGCCTTTTTGATGTCAGTTCTGTCCCTTGTGACATTATCCCACGGCAGTGCAAGCACTGTGTCGAGATAGTTTCTCAGCACAACGCCCTCCTGTGACATCATACCCATTTTAGAAAGTCTCTTGACCTCACCCATAAGCTTGTCATGGACTTCGTCTGTCAATTCAAGTGAATTAATCTTTTCCGAGTACTCGTCGATCTCATTGCCTTCTAAGCCGTCCTCATTTTCGCCCAGCTCGTTCTGCAGTGCCTTTATCTGCTCACGGATATAATACTCACGCTGACTTTCCTCTATCTGAGAATGTACTTGACTATGTATCTGTCTTTCAAGTTCCAGAACGTTAGTCTCTCTTGAAAGAACAGAGAGCATAAGTACAAGCTTTTCAGAAGCAGACGGTGCTTCAAGAAGCCCCTGCCTGTCGGTAAAAGCCAATGGGATATTGAACGCCAGACTTTCAAAAAGCTGAACAGGCGTCTTTGAGCCTAGTATCTGAGTATAAAGCTCTTCAGGCATTTTTGGAACTACCTTTGCATACTGCTCAAACTCGTCCATAACAGAACGGAAAACAGCAAGCTGCTCTTCCTCGTCAAGCTTATCCCTTGAATAATTTGGCACAAGTCTTACATCAGCTTCATAGCAATCGTCATACTGATAAAACTCAGCAAGTCTTGCTTTGCGCAGACCCTCAACATAGCACCTGTATATTCCGTCAGGCGCTTTGACTATCTGTCTTACCTTTGCCACAGTTCCGACCTTGAACATATCCTTCTTCTCAGGCATTTCAAGATATACGTCTTTTTGCGCACAGAGAAAAACAAATCCGTCGCCTTCCATGGCGTTTTTCATGCTCTTTATCGTTCTTGGTCTGCCAACGTCAAAGTGCATTGACATTCCAGGAAAGACCACAAGATCTCTCGTAGGAACACACGGCATAATATTATTTATTTTAACATCTGTTCTATCTTTCATAGTCGCTCCATTTCCTTACAGCTCAACAAATACTGTAATGCTTAGTTATACAGCTTTAGTATATAATATCACATTTATGATACATTTGCAAGCCCCATTCAGAAACTTCCCCTTTAACAAAAAGGAGGCACCTATAAAGGTACCTCCAAATAGAAATCACTATTAGTCAGCTACATATGGAAGAAGTGCTACGTGACGTGCTCTCTTGATAGCTGTTGTCAGCTCTCTCTGATGATAAGCACATGTGCCTGTTACACGTCTAGGGAGGATCTTAGCTCTCTCTGTCATGCACTTTCTGAGCTTTGCGATATCTTTATAGTCGATCTTTTCAGCTCTGTCTGCACAGAACATACAAACCTTCTTACGACCTCTCTTCATAGGTCTGCTTGTATTTCTTTCCTTTTCCATGGTAAATTTCCCTCCTTCGAGAAATATTTTTCAAAACTCCTCTGCTTAGAATGGTACTCCGTCATCGGTCAATACTTCTTCAAAATCATCAAGGTCACCAATTGACAAAGCGTCATTTGACGGAGCATTGTTATAGTTATTCTGATTAGAATTGTTTGCAGGCTGTGAATATCCGCCGTTATTCTGCTGATAGCCACCATTGTTCTGCTGGTAATTATTCTGCTGATAACCGCCGTTAGCGTAGTTGTTTGAATAATTGCCTGAACCCTGCTGCTTCGGTTCACCTGTGAAAGAAGCATTATCAACGTAAACTTCTGTTACATAGTGCTTTGTGCCGTTTTTATCATCGTATGTTCTCGTTCTGAGCTGACCTTCAATAGCGATCATTCTGCCCCTTGCGAAATATCTTCCGATAAAATCAGCAGTCTGTCTCCACGCAACACAGTTTATAAAGTCAGTCTGTCTCTCTTCACCCTGTTTAACATAACCTCTGTCAACAGCAACGCTAAAGGACAAAACACTGACGCCGCTCTGAGTTTGCTTTACTTCCAGATCATGAGTGATCCTACCCATTAAAATAACTCTGTTAAGCATAACTTTTCCCTCTTTCGCAGTCTTACTTGATCGTTACTAAGAAACGGATAACGCCGTCTGTGATGCCGAGAATTCTCTCGAGCTCAGCTGGGAACTCAGGCTTAGATGTGAATGACCACAGTACATAAGTACCCTCTGTTTCGTAATTGATAGCATAAGCCAGCTTACGCTTGCCCCAGTTGCTGAGTGTAACGTCGCTTGCGTTTGCCTCGATCAGGTCGTTGAACTTAGCTGTGAGTGTGTTTACAGCCTCCTCGTCAAGCTTGGAGCTGAAAATTAT
>CALEJX010000201.1 GCA_937898375.1 uncultured Ruminococcus sp. | reverse complement strand
TTATTTTGAACCCTGCGTTCTATCTTGATGTTACACAGTAAAAAATTGACCTCTCATGGAAATTGCTCCATAAGAGGTCGTTTTTTATCCTATTTTGAGGTGCGCACACGCTTATAAAGGCGTGAAAGAAGCGCTGTGATATATCTCACTCCTGCGGTGCAAAGCAGCATTATCACGGGAATAAATGTTACAATATATCTCGGTGGGTTTTCCCAGATAAGGAAAAAGAGTATAATTCCTGTGAGGGTCACGATACTGAAAAACATAGTAGGGTGGCGGCGTTTTCTTGCGGCGTAGATCGCACCAAATGCCATTGCTATAAGCATTGCACTGTGATAGCCGTCAACATAGATACCAAGCATTCTGCTGTCAAGAATTTCTTTCAGCTCTCCTGACGGGTCTGAATGTGACAGATATTTACGGTAAGAAAAACCGCCGCTGTCCCACGTTCTGGTGACTTTGTGATATGCCATTTTCAAGGCTTGTTTCGGGGAGCTTATATTTTTAAGGCGGGCTTTTATCTCACGGATATTCGCCTGCTTTTTAGCTTCATAAGTGTCAAAGGACATTGTGAAGTCAACGTCCTCGTCAACGTGGGTCTTGTATTCGCTGTTAAGGCTCATCATTATCCAGTGGGTAACAGGAAAACGATATCTGTCAACCATTTTTTCATTAGAGATACCCATGGCAAGACCGCCATAGTATGCCACCTTTGAAACGCCCACAAACAGCAAAACCGCCGCAAGGCTAAGGATAACTCCCCTTTTCACGCCCATTTTCAGCACAAAGAATATTATCGCCGCAATAAGCATTACTGCAATGCTTCCCTTTACAGTGTTTCCAAGTGCGATAAAAAGGCTTGCTATAAGAGCATAGACAATGCTTTTGGGCAGGCTTTTTTCTTTTACCGCAAGGGTGAGAAAATAGAGGGTACAGCTTACGAATATCATACCTGCGGTGTCAGAATGGAAAAACGGCGTATAGAGCAGCATAACAGGCATAAGCGCCGAAATAATGCCGCAGAAAAGCCTTTGGCTGTTGCTTTTGAATATCCTCTCCCCTGTGAGAAAGGTCATTATAACGCTCAGCTGGATAAGGATTATGTTAAAGGTCTGTCCTGCATAAATGCTCACGCCACCTGTAAAAAGCTTCCATAGTGCAAAAAACGGTATCTGCAAATATATCATGCCCCATGCGTTAGGGTATTTTGCAGCATAAATGCGGTGGCTCTCTTTGTTGCTGCCTAAGTCCTCGCCCATGACAAAGCGTTTGGCGAACCCCCCTGTTATTTTCGGGTCTACCATTTCGTAATTGTAATAGAGATAGCGCACAAGCAATATCTGCATTACAAGCAGAAGCAGGCAGAAAAAGGCAAATATAAGTCTGACACGCTTTTTAGTCAGCTTTTTTTCACAGCGTTTCAGAGCAATATACAATACTATCGCCGCCGCAAGAAAAAACGGTCCAAGGCAAAGCATACGGATATTTGTGCGCTTTATATAGGAAATAAACACAGTTGCGGTGCAAAGGCAGCACACAAATGCGCTTGCGATCGCAAAAAAGCGGTCGGTTTTCTTCACAAACATTTTTAGCTCCTTATAAAAGGCATTTTCGCAGTATATATTTCTACATGAAAAAGCCCCGATTTTCTAATTGTTCTATATTTCTACCATTGAATTATATCACCTACGGCAATAAGTGTCAATTATTTTAACAACCGAAATTTAAGGAACTATTTTAAGTTGTTTTAGTGAAAAAATCAAAAAAATCGCCGCTCTGTTGCAAAATACAGAGCAGCGAGTATTGCCATAGTAAAAAAGCTTACTTTGTGCCGAAAATTCTGTCGCCTGCGTCGCCAAGACCAGGAACGATATAAGCGTCCTCGTTGAGCTTTTCGTCAAGGTTGCCTACATAGATGTCGATATCAGGGTGAGCTGTTCTCAGAGCGTCAAGTCCCTCAGGAGCGGCGATTATGCACATGAACTTGATGTTCTTGCAGCCCTTGTCTTTCAGGAAGTCAACAGCCTGAATTGCCGAGCCGCCTGTTGCGAGCATTGGGTCGCAGAGGATAACAAGTCGCTCGTTTATTCTCTCAGGGAGCTTGCAGTAATACTCGTGAGGCTCGTGTGTAACTTCGTCACGATAAAGACCGATATGACCTACCTTTGCAGACGGAACGAGTGCAAGCAGACCGTTTACCATGCCAAGACCTGCTCTCAGGATAGGCACGATAGCAAGCTTTTTTCCGCAGAGCATAGGGAGCTTTCTCGTTGTGATAGGTGTTTTTACCTCAACGTCCTCAGTTGGCAGATCTCTCATAGCTTCATAGCCCATGAGCATTGCAACTTCTTCCACAAGTATACGGAACTCTCTTGTTCCTGTCTTTTCGTCACGCATAAGTGTTATTTTATGCTTTACAAGCGGGTGATTGATGATATTTACGTTTCCCATTTTTCTGATTTCCTTTCATAATATATTTTTTAGTCAACGTGCGAACGCTGTTCGCCCCTACAATTTTTATATGATTATTTCTTGGCTACATTGCCCTTTTTCTTTGAGAGCATAACGTTTGTGAGGATACCGAGGATAAGCGCTGCGGCTACTTCGGTGAGGGTTATGTCGCCGAATGTGAGGGTCAGACCGCCGATACCTGCGATAAGGATAACTGATACAACAAAGAGGTTTCTGTTCTCGTCAAGGTTTACGTCCTGTATCATTTTAAGACCCGAAACTGCGATAAAGCCGTAAAGAGCGATACAAACGCCGCCCATTACGCAGGCAGGGATAGAGTCAACAAAAGCTACAAGCGGAGTGATGAATGAAAACAGCATACAGCCGATAGCTGCGGCGAAGATAGTTATAACGGAAGCATTTCCTGTTATAGCAACGCAGGCAACAGACTCGCCGTATGTAGTATTAGGACAGCCGCCGAAAAATGCGCCTGCGATAGAGCCTACGCCGTCACCGAGAAGAGTTCTTGTAAGACCAGGCTCTTCAAGGAGGTCATGGTCAATGATAGAAGAAAGATTTTTGTGGTCGGCAACGTGTTCTGCAAAAACAACAAGTGCAACAGGCACATAGGCTACAAAGATAGTTGCGAAATATGAGAAGTCGAACTCTTTAAGACCTTTCAGACCTGAAACAAATGCAAAGTCAGGCAGGCTCACAAATGTTTTCAGTGAAATGCTGCCGTCTGTGAGCATATAGCTGCTGAAAACGCTGAAATCTACTATCTTCAAAGCGTCAATATCGCATACTGTGCCGATAACAGTGAAAATAGCTGCGGCGGCATAGCCTGCGAGGATACCGATTATAAATGGGATAAGTCTAAGTGTTTTCTTGCCGTATGTAGAGCAAAGCATTACCACTGCAAGGGTGATAAGTCCGCAGATAAGGGCAACATATGATGAGCCTACAGGAACGTTTGAAACGGTCTCGATTATCTCAGGAGCACCGCTGTCAGTAGACACAGTGTACTCTGTTACTTGTTTTGTAACGTCGCCTTTGAGCAGGTCGCCAATAGCGTTTCCTGCAAGGGAAAGTCCGATAATAGCAACTGTCGGTCCTATTACAACCGCAGGCATGAGCTTATTGAGCCAGCCTACGCCGACAAATTTTACTACGATCGCAATAATAACGTAAACAAGTCCTGCAAGGAATGCTCCGACAATAAGACCAAGCATGCCAAGCTGCATTGAAACGCCCCCTGCAAAAGCCGCTGCCATTGAGCCTAAAAAGGCGAAGGACGAGCCAAGGAACACAGGGCTTTTTCTTTTTGTGAAAAGGATATAAACTATAGTTCCCACGCCTGCGCCGAACATTGCAGCCGCAGGAGTAAGACCGTTGCCGATAATAAGCGGCACGGCGATCGTCGCCGCAAGGATAGCCAACATCTGCTGGAGGGCAAATACTACCAGCTGACCAGCCTTTGGTTTGTCTGAAACATCAAAAGTAAGTTTCAATATAACACCTCATTCATATAAATTTTCCTTCCCGATATAAAAGGAAAAATACTTCTTGGCGACTTATCAT
>CALEJX010000200.1 GCA_937898375.1 uncultured Ruminococcus sp. | reverse complement strand
TAAACAGAATAGGAGGAATGATAATTTGAAAAAACTTAGCACAAGATCCTGTGAGGAGATCATGACCACTGTGTATAAGCCTGTGGAGTTCGTTGTGGACGGCTTGCTTGCACAAGGTCTGTATATCTTAGCAGGAGCACCAAAGGTCGGAAAGTCTTGGCTAGCACTTGATATGTGCTTGTCAATAGCGAAAGGAGAAAGTGTTTTAGGTCAGAAAACATTGCAGGGCACGGCATTGTATTTGTGTTTAGAGGATAGCTACGTTCGTATTCAAAATCGCTTGTATGAAATAACTGATGTGCCAACTGAAAATTTATACTTCTCTGTTATGTCAGAATCTATCGGCAACGGGCTTGAAGAGCAAATTGAGAGTTTTAAAATCGAACATTGCGATCTCAAGATCGTGTTTATTGACACTCTACAAATGGTTCGCAACGATACTGATTCAAGTTATGGTTCAGATTACAAAGAGCTGTCTGCGCTGAAAGTACTTGCGGACAAACTTGAAATCGCAATAATAGTTGTACATCACACTAGAAAATGCAAAGATATCGACCCGTTCAATATGATCTCAGGAAGTACAGGAATCAGCGGTTGTGTTGACGGAAGTTTGGTACTTATTGAAAGCAAGCGTGGCAGTCGCAATGCTAAACTGTTCTGTGTCGGTCGTGACATTGAAAACGCAGAAATAAGTTTGCATTTCGATAGCGACTTGAAAAAGTGGATAGTTACAGATGAGTTGTCCACAAGCAAAACCAAAGACAACATTTTTCTTGCAGCATTGTATGTTTATCTAAAAAGACACATTTCTTTTACAGGTACTGCGTCAGAACTTGTAGACGAACTAAAAGAAGTCACGCAAGAACAATTCTATCCGAACAGAGTTACAAGAGATCTGGTTCAGAATGGCTACACACTCAGAAAGTATGGGATAGATTTTCAGTACAAGCGAACTAGAAACGGCAGGCTGATAATTCTTCACTACGACCGTGAGCGTGACAGTAGTGACAGTAAAAACACTAGCGAAGTTACTGTCAACAAGCTGATTCAAAAAGTCTGAAAAACCTTGTAAAATCTTGATTTACAGAGTGTGACGGTAAAATTCAAATAAAAGTTTTACTGTCAACCCAAATCAGCGAACGTGGGGCGATTTGTGGGCTTGAAAAATCAGTCGAGTAGATTTAGCAGAAACGAACCCAAACCCAACACAAGCGACTTGTGAGCCGCTGTGGGCGATGCGTTGAAAGCAGTGACAATACAGATGAGAAAGTTTAGCTTATGGTGAGAAAAAATGACTTTTACAAGAGATAAGGAAACGCATAATATTTCATTGCAAGTTAAAGTATCGGGGTCAAAGCCCCCGATACGCTCACAGCGAACGAGCAAAGCTCGCCGCAAAAGTGCCGTAAATACGCAGTTTGCGAGATACGGCAAGGTCGAGAAGTCAATGGGGTCGTAAAAACAGGTCCTTGATAATTCAGAGGTCGCACACCGCTAAAATCAGGCTGAAACAGCGTAAATGCGTACTATCGTGTCGGCGTCGAAAGGTATAAATGCAATAAAATCAAGCAAGTTTTTTGTTGCAGTTGGTGATTACTATTTCAAAGTTTTTGTGATATCATTGACTGGAAAAACAGTGAAAAACAAATGGATAATTTTTGATGAGTGTGAGAAAATATTACTGATGCAAATGGAAAAGGAGAGATGTCTATTGAGTAAAAATCCGAAAAGTCCCTATTCCAAGCTGGAAATGAAGAAGAAAACCCTGGCTGCTTGGACTAAGCTGCTGCTCAACAGCGGCGAGATCGACATCAAAAAGTACAACAGAATGATAATGATGATCGAAAGACTGGCGGCATGACCGCAAATGCAGTGCCGAAAGGCATTGCTACATATTGCCACAGGTAAGTTATTCCGTGCCATTGACCCTGTGCTGTCGGCATGGTATAATCATATTAACTAAACAAAATCAAAGTCAAAACAATTAGTCAAGGCTTTGACGAAAGGAGA
>CALEJX010000199.1 GCA_937898375.1 uncultured Ruminococcus sp. | reverse complement strand
GCGCGACCGACCTTCGCCAGAGAAACGACATGGACAAGTGGGGCGGCATGGAAGCCGCTTGCTCAACTCCGCCGAGAAACGGCATGGAGATATACACAAACACACCAAGGCTGAGAAAATACCGCAAGATGATATTGGAGCTTCTCCTTTCAAACCACTGCGGTGAATGTACCACTTGTGACAAAAACGGCAAGTGCAAGCTTCAGGAGCTTGCCGCAAGATTCGATATCCACAGAGTACGTTTTGACAATCCAAAGTCAAAGCCCTGCATCGACGATTCTTCTCTTTCTATCACAAGGGACGCCAACAAGTGTATTCTTTGCGGCGACTGCGTAAGAGTATGCAACGAGGTGCAGAATGTTGGTGCTATAGATTTTGCATACAGAGGCTCAAAAATGAAAGTTGCTTGCTCTTTTGACAAGCCTATAGGCGAGTCCAACTGCGTTGGCTGCGGTCAGTGTGCGGCGGTCTGTCCAACAGGCGCTATCATCATAAAGAACGACAGTCACAGCCTTTGGAAAGAGCTTAACAAAGAGGACACTATCGCAGTGGCTCAGATAGCGCCTGCGGTAAGAGTTGCAGTGGCAAAAGAGTTCGGCTACAACGGCGAGAACGTTATGGGCAAGATAGTTGCTGCACTGAGAAGAATAGGCTTCAACTACATTTTCGACACATCTACAGCCGCAGACCTCACTGTTATGGAGGAGTCAAATGAGTTCGCAGACAGGCTTGCAAACGGCGGAAAACTGCCGCTTTTCACATCATGCTGTCCTGCATGGATAAAGTATGCTGAGAATGAGTACCCTGAGATACTGCCGAACATTTCAACCTGCCGCTCACCAATGCAGATGTTTGCCTCTGTTATCAACGAGAAGTTCAAGGGCGAAGGCAAGAAAATACTTTCTGTTGCTGTTATGCCTTGCACAGCTAAAAAGGGCGAAGCCGCAAGAGATGAGTTCAAGGACGAAAACGGCAAGCCGCTGGTCGATTTTGTCATCACCACACAGGAGCTTATCATGATGATAAAAGAAGCCGGTATCGTGTTCAACGAGATAGAGCCAGAAGCTGTTGATATGCCGTTCGGCACTATGACAGGCGCAGGCGTGATATTCGGCGTAACAGGCGGTGTAACAGAAGCCGTTATCAGACGTGTTTCCACAGACAAGTCACTTGCTTCCCTGAGAAATCTTGCATTCGAGGGCGTAAGAGGTTTTGAGGGCATAAAGGAGCTTGAAGTGCCTCTCGGCGACAAGGCTATCAAGGTGTGCGTTGTAAACGGACTTCGCAATGTTGAGGTCATAATGAACAGAATGAAAGCAGGCGAGCATTTCGACCTTGTCGAGGTTATGGCTTGTCCGAACGGCTGTATAGGCGGTGCAGGTCAGCCAAAGGCTACTATCGACGAGAAGAAAGAGCGCAGTGTTAATCTTTACAATGCCGACAAGCTTTGCACTTTGAAGCGTTCAGAAGAAAATCCACTTATGGATAAGCTTTACGAAGGCATACTAAAAGGCAGAGAGCATGAACTGCTTCATGTAAGCTATGTAAAATAGTAAAATAACAAAATAGCATAAATAGCGAAAGGCTGCACGAAAAATGTGCAGCCTTTTTTTGTCTAAAACTATAGTCAGCGGGTGCCCTGAGGTCTACCCTACATATAACAACATATCTAATGTAATGAAACGGCATAATTACTGCGAGATATCCTCGACTTTGACGGCTCTCTTTTCATTCCTGTAGTTTACTATCTCACCCAGTGTGCAGTATATAACGGAGAACACAGGCACGGCAATGAACATTCCGAATATGCCGAAGAGGTTTCCGCCTATGGTTATAGCAAAAAGCGTCCACAGTGACGGCAGACCTACCGAGTTTCCTACCACCTTTGGATAAATAAGATTGCCCTCGATAGCCTGAATAATGAACATGAACACCAAAAACAGCACAGCCTGCTTGAAATCAGTCACGCAGATAAGCAGGAAGCCCACCACATAGCCAAGAAATGCTCCCACTATAGGGATAAGGGCTGTGCAGACAACGAGTATTGCAATAAGCACTGCGTTCGGGAAGCGGAAGATCGCCATGCCAACGCCGCAAAGCGTTCCTAGGATAAGGGCTTCTGTGGTCTGACCCACAAGGAAGTTCGCAAATGTGTCGATAGAACGGCGGCATATACGGCTTATGCGGTCGGTGATATGGTTGCTGAGAAAAGCACGGCTTATGCGCTTGCACTGATCTTTGAGCCGCTCTTTTGCGGCAAGCATATAGACCGCAAAGCAAATGCCAAGGAAGAAGTTCACAAGCCCTGAGAAAAGATTTGTCACAAAGCTTACTGTTGAGCTGAGTGTGTTCAGTATAACAACGCCGTCTTTAAGCCAGTTTGTCACCTTGTCGATAATATCGGCGGTGCTTATGCTCATTCTATCTAGCCAATTCGCTATCTCAGGTGAATTATTGAGCTTGTCAGAAATGTTTGAAATAAGCACAGGGATATCGTCTGAAAGCTGAGAGAAAGTCTTTACGAGCGCAGGGATAATGAGCCAACACACAAGCGCCACAACGCCTAGACAAAGCAGAAAGGTCAGCACTATAGAGCATGGTCTTTTCAGCTTTTCCACGGCTTTCACATATTTCTCTTTTTTAGGCTTCTTGAAAAGCCGTTTTTCAATGCCTGACATTGGCACATTCAGGATAAATGCGATTATACAGCCAAATATAACAGGCTTCAGCACGCCGATGATTACACCAAGCAGACGGAAAAGCTTGTCATAATTGGTGAGCCCCCAGAAAAGCACCACGCCAAGCACCACAAGGGCTGCATTTTCTTTGAATTTCTTTGTGAATTTCATTAGTTTCTCCTTACAAAAACGGGCTGTACAGCTTTTGCCGTACAGCCCTCAAATCGCTTAGAAATTAGTGTTAAGGCTGAGATACTGTCCGCTCTGATAGAGAAATATCAGATAGACTACAGACGCATAGATAGTTACACCAAGAACCACCAATGATGTAAATGCGGCAAGAATGTTCACTATCGGTATAAACGCCACAACAAGACACACTGCCATGATGACAAGGCAGGTCTTGTTTATGTTCCACACATGGTCGCCCTTGTTTGCAAGTCCGTAGTTCTTCATGTCCCTCAGCAGGTCGCCTGTTGATTTGCAGATATAGTAAAGCACTGCTATATCCATTACATTTTCTGCAAAGTTAAGAACATCTGACACAGCGCTGCTGTCAATAAATGTATTTATCAATGTAAATACCAAACCTGCAATAGTAAAAACAAGTGCTGTCTGATAACCGTCATGATCTTTTGAAGCTTCAATTATTCCCCATACATTGAAAATAGTTGCGGCTATGGCACAGACAAGCGCTAGAAATGCGCCTATAAAAGGTATAAATGCAAGCACAGAGCCTATCACACCTATCATTTTTGCCAAAAACACCTTTTTGATACCGCTTGCGGCATTTGGATACTTTACCATTTTGATTACCCCCTATAATTCTATCGCTTAGTCAAGCTCGATATTCATTATCGGCTGTGAAACGTCTGCACCTGCCGGTACCATTGGAAGAACGTTTATATCCTTGTTGATGATAACGTCCACAAGGCAAGGCTTGCCGCATTTAAGCGCCTTTTCAAGCATTGGCTTTATCTCGGACTTCTTTGTTATCCTTACACCCTCAACGCCGAATGCGTCAGCAAGCTTCATAAGGTCTGTTCCTCTTTCGATATTCGTCTGAGAAAATCTCTTGCCGTAGAAAAGTCTTTGCCACTGTCTTACCATTCCGAGAACGTCATTCTCGAAAACAAGCTCGATAAGCGGTATCTTATGCTTTGCAAGTGAAGAAAGCTCGTTGCAGTTCATAAAGAAGCTTCCGTCGCCTGCGATATTTACAACAGTTCTGTCAGGGTTGCCCACCTTTGCGCCCATTCCTGCGCCGAAGCCGTAGCCCATTGTGCCAAGTCCGCCGCTTGTAGCGAAGCTTCTTGGACACTTGAAGTTATAATACTGTGCAGCCCACATCTGGTGCTGACCAACTTCTGTGGAGATGATAGCCTTGCCGTCTGTAAGTCTGTCAAGCTCCTCGATAACGTCCTGCGGAAGCACCTCGTCATCGCTCTCGATAGGCACCATTCTCAGTGCATACTGCTTTTTCCAATCCATAACAGTATTCATCCAAGCCTCGTGCTTCATATCAGGGAGCAGCTCGCAAAGCTTTGCAAGAATATACTTAACGTCCCCTGTAACATGGCTGTAAACATCAATGTTCTTGCCTATCTCGGCAGGGTCTATATCAATATGTATGATCTTCTTATCCTTTGCGAAAGTCTTTGCGTTGCAAAGAACTCTGTCAGAAAATCTTGAACCGAGAACTATCATAAGGTCACATTCGCCGAGAGTCATAGCGGCTGTCTTTGTGCCGTGCATACCAAGCATACCGATATAGCAATCCTTAGTATTGTCAAGTGCGCACTGACCCATAAGCGACAGTGAAACAGGTGCGTCAACTTTTCTTGCGAACTCAGCCATTTCTTCTGTTGCGTCAGCAGAAACAACTCCGCCGCCTGCATAGATAAAAGGCTTCTCAGCGTTCTTTATAAGCTCTGCCGCAGCAGCTATCTCCTCATTTATGCCCTCAGGATTGTGATTTACTATTGGCTTAGGCTCTTTCTTCTCATAAACCATAAGAGCGCCTGTGATATCCTTTGGAATATCAATAAGAACAGGACCTTTTCTGCCCTCGTTTGCAATATAGAAAGCCTCTCTGATAGTATCAGCAAGCTCAGCAGGGTCTTTTACAATGTAGTTATGCTTTGTGATAGGCATTGTGATGCCGCAGATGTCTACCTCCTGAAAAGAGTCAAGACCCAGAAGATCTCTTGTTACGTTTCCCGTGATAGCCACCATAGGGATAGAATCCATGTAAGCTGTGGCGATACCTGTTACAAGGTTAGTAGCACCAGGACCGGAAGTTGCGATAACAACGCCTGTTCTGCCTGTTGTTCTTGAATATCCGTCAGCCGCATGGCAGGCAGCCTGCTCATGAGCGGTGATAATATGGTGTATCTTATCAGAATATTTATACAGCGAGTCGTATATATTAAGAACTGCTCCGCCCGGATAGCCGAACACTGTATCGACGCCCTGCTCCAGCAGACATTCAATAATAACGTCTGAACCGTGTAACTCTTTCAACATTTTTTATTTCCTCCAAATTACAAAATACATCAAAAAACATAAAAATATATCAATATATGATTATACTATATCTGCTTTAAAAAGTCAATACTTTCATTCATCTGTTTCATAAGCTCGTCCACCGTGTCAGAGAAAAGCTTCGCCTGCTCGTCAGGCTTCTTCTCCTCTACAGCTTCCGCCTTTTCAGGCTTGTGACTTTCAAGCATATCCTGCACGCTAACTGTCTTTTCCACAGCTTTTCTTGTAGTAAGAGTTTTAAGCTCATGATCGTCAAGATAAGGCTTTATGCCCACAACAGAAACGTTATCCGTTCCGCCGTTTGTGAGGGCAAGCTCCATTATAGCGCCTAGCTTTTCAGAAACAGAAAGGTCAAGGCCAAGCCCCACCACCATTTCTTCCTCAGAAACGTAATCCGACACGCCGTCTGACACTATGATTATCATATCGTCAGGCTCTTTGCCGAAGTCCGTCACCAATGGTGTCTGTGCGACATCAGGGTCATTAAGGGTGCTGCCGATAGACGAGATTATGGCGTTTTGATACTGCGGCTCAAGCTCTGACACATCATCTATCCTGCCATGCTCATACATATATCGTGCATAGGATTGGTCAACAGAGATCTGTCTGATAGTGCCGTTCACATAGCGGTACATTCTGCTGTCGCCAACGTTTATGCACATTGCTCTGCTTTCCTCGTCCACTGCAAGGCAGCACAGTGTGGTCTGCATATTTGCGGCGTTTTCAGCTCTCACGCCCTGCTTTTTTATTTTATTGTGAACATCGATAAGCGTTCTTTTCATATCCACAGCTGAATTATATTCAAGAATGGAAAGATGTCTTAAACAAAGTTCAGAAGCGACCTCTCCTGCATTTTCTCCGCCAACGCCGTCGCAAACGGCTGCAATAAAAGGAGCAGCGACAGTTGATTCATAGCTGCCGCTGTTGATGACCTCGTGGTCTATTAAAATGCAGTCCTCATTCTGTTCACGGTAATTTCCCTTGTCTGTTATTCCGTAAATATAATAATACATTTATTATCACCGTCTGAAAACTGGTATCGTGCTTTTATATCATATCTGCAACAAGGCTGCCCATTTCCTTACAGCCAACAAGCTTCATGCCCTCTGACATGATATCACCTGTTCTGTAGCCTGCTTCAAGAACTTTCTTGACAGCATTATCCACAGCGTCAGCTTCCTTATCCATATCGAAAGAAAATCTCAGAAGCATTGAAGCAGAAAGTATAGTTGCGATAGGGTTAGCCTTATCCTGACCTGCGATATCAGGAGCTGAGCCGTGGCTAGGCTCATACATACCGAACTTTGTATCGTTCAGTGAAGCGGAAGCCAGCATACCAAGTGAGCCTGATATCATAGCGGCTTCGTCTGAAAGGATATCGCCGAACATATTCTCTGTAAGGATAACGTCAAACTGCTTAGGATCTCTTACAAGCTGCATTGCGCAGTTGTCAACGAGCATATGCTCAAGCTCCACCTCAGGATAATCCTTAGCCACCTCATTTACTACCTTTCTCCAAAGTCTTGAAGAATCGAGAACGTTAGCCTTATCAACGCTTGTAACTTTCTTTCTTCTCTTCATTGCGATATCGAAGCCACGGATAGCTATTCTTCTTATCTCGTTCTCATTATATGTAAGAGTATCAACGGCAGTTTCAACGCCGTCAACGTTTTCTGTCTTTCTTGCGCCGAAGTAAAGACCGCCTGTAAGCTCTCTCATTATCATCATGTCAAAGCCGTCGCCGATTATCTCGTCCTTAAGAGGGCAAGCTTCTCTAAGCTCAGGATAAAGATTTGCAGGACGCAGGTTAGCAAACAGTCCAAGCTCTTTTCTTATTTTCAGAAGTCCTGCCTCAGGTCTAAGGTTTGGAGCAAGCTTATACCATGGTGAGGTGGAAGTGTTTCCGCCGATAGAGCCAAGCAGAACTGCGTCTGAGTTCTTTGCGACCTCAACAGCCTCGTCTGTAAGCGGAACGCCGTATTTATCTATAGAACAGCCGCCCATAAGAATGTCGGTATAAACGAACTTATGACCGAACTTTTCAGCCACCTTGTCAAGAACTTTCTGTGCTTCTGTTACTATCTCAGGACCTATTCCGTCGCCCTTTATAACTGTAATTTTCTTTTCCATGTTATTTATCCTCCTCAGAATTTAAAGTCGAAACGCTTATTTCACAGGAATAGCTCTGCTTTTCGGCTGTCATGAACAAAATGCCTGTATAGACCGAACACTCGCCGTCAATAAGCTTCTTTTTGCAATAATCGTCAGCAGCCATACCTTTGAGCTGATACTGCATATAAGTGTCTGCCGTATCAGTGCCGTCAAAGTTCACCTGACTATAGTCTATCTCCTCGCCGTCCATATAATATGACCAATAGTAAGACAAGCCGTCAGAGCCTTTGACCTTTATGCTGTTGGGTGAAACAGTGCTGTCTATGCTCTCTTCGTCTATATTTGCCCAAAGCCCGTTGAAAGTGGAAAACCCCGAGCCGTTTATCTCAGGCTGATTGCAGGTAAAGGTCTTTGTTGTAACGCCATTTTTATCGGTCTTTTCGTCCTTTTCCACAAGCACTATGCTGCTGTTTGAAGCAGTACCCTTTGCAAAATGACCGCCAAGCTTTCTGTTTATCTCCGCCGAGCTTAGGGTAAGGTCTATCTTGCTGCCGTCCACCATTACCATAAAAGGCAGAAATTCCTTGCTGCTGTATTCAAATTTACTGCTGCTCTCCTCTTTTTTTGAGCAGCCTGTGCTGCACACCAGCATTACCCCTGCCGCAAGTGCCGCAAAAATCTTTTTCGCTTTCATAGCTTCACCCCTTCATAGAAACAGTTCAAGGGCGACCCCTTTTCAGAGATCCCCCTTAAAGCTTCATAATATCTTATTTAAGTGAGTTAAGAAGACCGTTGCTGTTTATGATATTGATAAGAAACTCAGGGAATGACTGACCCTGATATGTCTCATTCTTGGTCTTATTTGTGATAACGCCGCTGTCGAAATCTATCTCCACCTCGTCGCCGTCATCTATCTTCTCAGCAGCTTCCTCGCACTCGACGATAGGAAGTCCGATATTGATAGCGTTTCTGTAGAATATTCTTGCAAATGTCTTTGCGATAACGCAGGATATTCCGCTCGCCTTGATAGCAGCAGGCGCATGCTCTCTTGATGAGCCGCAGCCGAAGTTGCTCTTTGCTACCATTATATCGCCTTTCTGAACGTTCTTTGCAAAGTCAACGTCAATATCCTCCATGCAGTGCTGTGCAAGCTCCTGCATATCAGGTGTATTGAGGTACCTTGCAGGGATAATAACGTCAGTATCTACGTTATCCCCGTATTTATGTACTTTTCCGCAAGCTTTCATTATGAAAACCCCTTTCGTCAAACTTTATCAGCCCTGCTTGAAATCCGGCGAATGGAAGATATTCTCTCCTATCGCCTGTTTTCTCAGTTCCTCGTATATCTTTTCAAGATACGGGCCGTCTATAGTATCCTTGTTTCTTGTAATAAAATAGCAGATCTTTACCTTGTGGAACATTCCCTCTTTAACGAGAGCATACACAGGTGTACCGCCAATATTGGAGGTATAAAATGTATTGAAGCCCTTCTTGTCAATAAGAGCCTGCGTCATTTCCACGGTAAATGTATTTTGATCATGGAGTTCCTGAATGATCTCGTCAGCCTTTTCCTCACGCTGATAGTCATTTAGTGAAGTTCCGTACTTCTTTGTAACAATACTGAGAAGTATATCGGAGAATATTTCCCTAAGATAATTTTTCATCTGTTCTCGCTCCCAAGTCATATATGCAGCAGTGCCGCATATCATTTATTCCCCCAACGCAAGATCTGTCAGCTGATTTTCTCCCCAAATATCACATAACTTCCGACGGCTGTGAGATCTTGCCTGTCACAGCTGAAGCGGCGGCAACGTAAGGCGAAGCCAGATAAACTTCTGACTCAGGGTGACCCATACGTCCCACGAAATTTCTGTTTGTTGTTGCAACGGCTCTTTCGCCCTTTGCAAGAATGCCCATATGTCCGCCAAGACATGGGCCGCAGGTAGGTGTAGAAACTGCACAGCCTGCATTTATAAATATCTCAAGCAGACCCTCTTTCATAGCCTGAAGATAAACCTTCTGTGTGGCAGGGATAATGATACATCTTACGTTCTTTGTCACCTTTTTGCCGTCAAGTATCTCAGCGGCACATCTCAGATCCTCGATCCTGCCGTTCGTACATGAGCCGATAACTACCTGATCTATCTTGACCTCTGGGATATCGTCAAATGTTCTTGCGTTCTCAGGCAGGTGTGGAAAAGCAACTGTAGGCTTTATCTCACTGAGATCGATAGTATATTCAGCCTCATACTCAGCGTCATCGTCAGCCTTGTATATCTTATACTCTCTGTTTACCTTATCCTTGATGTAATCAAGTGTAACATCGTCAACTGCAAATATTCCGTTTTTAGCGCCTGCTTCGATAGCCATGTTAGCCATACAAAGTCTGTCCTCCATGGAGAGGTTTTTCAGACCCTCGCCTGAAAATTCCATAGACTTGTAAAGTGCGCCGTCAACGCCTATCATGCCAATTATGTGAAGTATAACGTCCTTAGCGGCACTATACTTAGGCAGCTTGCCTACGATATTGAACTTGATAGCAGCAGGGACTTTGAACCAAGTCTTGCCCTTTGCCATGCCTGCGCACATATCTGTTGAGCCGATACCTGTTGAGAATGCGCCAAGTGCGCCGTATGTACAAGTATGTGAGTCAGCGCCGATAACGCAGTCGCCTGGAGCGACAAGTCCTTTTTCAGGAAGCAGAGCGTGTTCAATGCCCATATCGCCAACGTCGAAATAATTCTTTATATCATACTTTGAAGCAAAGTCACGGCAGGTCTTGCACTGTGTAGCGGATTTGATATCCTTGTTAGGTGCAAAGTGATCCATGACCATTGTGACCTTATTCTTATCGAAAACATCTGTGAAGCCCGCTTTGTTGAACTCGTTGATAGCCACAGGGGACGTAACGTCGTTGCCGAGAACGAGATCGAGGTTAGCCATTATAAGCTGACCTGCCTTGACTTCGTCAAGACCTGCGTGGGCTGCCAGAATTTTCTGAGTCATTGTCATACCCATTTAATATTACTCCTTACTATCGGATCTTGGCGGTACGCCAAAAACCTTTATTTTTTTATACTCATTTATTATAGCACCATTTTATTGTTAATGCAAATACATATTTATTATATATCTATGAATAATATTTATACTAAACGTTTGAGTTATGAACTTATCTCTTTTGCATTTACATATAAAAATGCGAAAATTTTAATCACTTATGAAACATATCCACGGCGTATACGCTTATGACCGCTGTGCATAGGCATAAAAATACGAACATTTACGGGAAAATACCGTCAGCCGCCTTGACTTCATTTACATAGCATAGCTGTTCTCTTTCTGCGAAAAATAATATTACAAAGAAAAAAGGAGGAAACAGCAATGAAGATGAAGTCAATGATAACAGGCGTTTCAATGGCGATAGCCGCAGGAACGGTGGCTTATGCCGTCACGGAGGCGACATCAAGCGAAAAGAAGATGCTCAAGAGCCGCACAGGACGTGCTATCAAGGCTATCGGCGATGTAATGGACGGAATTTCAATGATGATGAAATAGTCCGCAAACAGGAGCGTACCATGGTGGTGACGCTCCTGCTTTTTTTGTATTTTAGCTTTGACTTATCTTTTTGAGCAGCGTAAGAGCGTCGATAACATCGACTTTTCCGTCGCCGTTCATATCAGCACGCTTTAGCTGAGCGGAATCAAGCTGTGTCTTGCCTGCGTTATAGCGCAGTATGAGCAAAGCGTCCACAACTGTCAGATACTTGTCGCCGTTCACATCTCCCTGCTGTAGGGTCTGTGGAGCGGCTTTTCTTGTTATTTTTATGGTATAAGTGCGCTTTACGCCGCTTGCCGCCGTGCAGATTACCTTGACAGTGTTCTCGCCTGTTTTAAGGCTCACCTTGCCGTTTCCTGATACCTTTGCGCTTTTGCCAAGAGGGTTTGCGTTTATGGTAATAGAGGATACCTCCGCATTGACAGTGGCAGTATAGCTTGTGGTGAACTTATCGAATTTTGGTGAAATGCTCGTGCCTGAAACGCTGAGATAGCTAAGATAATTGTTATTGTCGCCGCTGCTTGTTGGCTTCGGGCAAAGGCTGTCAGACATATTGTCATAAATAGGTATCTTGAACTCCATTGCGCTGTTCAAAATATCCTGAGAATAGGCGTTTTTAAGGCTTATGGCTTCGTTTGCCTGACCGAAAACGCAGGTCATATACTGATGATAATAAAGTCCGTTTCCGCCGTCAACCATGTCGAACTTTTGCAGATAAAGTGTATCCTGCCCCTTTGTTATGTAGCCTGTGCCTAAGAAGATAGAACCGCCCACTAT
>CALEJX010000198.1 GCA_937898375.1 uncultured Ruminococcus sp. | reverse complement strand
GGGGGTAAATATCATCAGTGGATTTGCCATGGGCATCGACACCGCCGCACACCGCAGTGCGATGCGTGCAGGGGGAAGCACTGTGGCTGTTATGGGATGTGGGCTTGAATATGATTATCCCCGTGGCAGGGTTGGCTTCAAGCGTGAGATAGCAACTCACGGCGTTGCCATATCTGAATTTTTCCCACAGGCAAGACCTGTTCCTGAGAATTTTCGCATAAGAAACCGCATAGTTTCGGCGCTTTCTCAGTGCGTTCTTGTGGTTGAAGCAGGAATACGCAGCGGCACGCTGAACACAGTTGGTCACGCTTTATCTCAGAACAAGGACGTTTTTGTTATACCACCACATGATATTTTTAGCGAAAAATATGCAGGGCAGTGTGCGCTTCTCCGTGACGGTGCAATAGAAGTGTATTCACCAAAAGATATCCTCTATTTTCTCAACAAAGCCAAAATGTAAAAAACGGCATATCTGCGTTAGTTGTAGGGGAGCGGCTCAATTTCTGCTTCACAGAAATGCGACGTCCCGCTCGTTTGTATTCTTACTAAATGAAAAAGGCTGCGACTTTTTGCCGCAGCCTTTTGTGATATCTGAAATTACTCTGCAAGAGGGCTTTCTCTGTAGATAATATCCTCTCTCTTTGGTCCGTTTGAAACCATTGTGATAGGGAAACCGATATGCTTTTCAACAAAGTCGATATACTTCTTGCAGTTCTCAGGGAGATCTTCATACTTCTTGATGCCCCTGATGTCTGACTTCCAGCCGTCGAGAACTTCAATAACGGGCTTTGCCTTTTCAAGCTTTCCTGTTGTAGGGAAGTCTGTTGTTACCTTGCCGTCTATCTCGTAGCCTACGCATACAGGTATCTTGTCAAGATAGCCAAGAACGTCAACAACTGTGAAAGCAACGTCTGTTGTGCCTTGGATACGGCAGCCGTACTTAGTTGCAACGCAGTCGAACCAACCCATTCTTCTAGGTCTGCCTGTTGTTGCGCCGAACTCTCCGCCGTCGCCGCCTCTCTTTCTCAGCTCGTCAGCCTCATCGCCGAATATCTCAGAAACGAATGCGCCTGCGCCAACAGCGGAAGAATAAGCTTTTACAACAGTTACGATAGTCTTTATCTCATAAGGAGGTATACCTGCACCGATAGCGCCGTATGCTGCCAGTGTAGATGATGATGTTACCATTGGATAGATACCATGGTCAGGGTCTTTCAGTGAGCCGAGCTGACCCTCGAGAAGAATGTTCTTGCCCTCTTTGATAGCGTTCCAAAGGAAAGCGGAAACGTCGCAAACGTATGGAGCTACCATTTCCTTATACTCCATAAGGGTATTGAAAAGCTCGTCAGCGTCTATAGGTGGCTTGTGATAGAGGTGCTCAAGAAGAATGTTCTTTGTTTCGAGAACTCTCTTGATCTTTACCTGGAGGGCTTCCTCGTCGAACAGCTCCTGTACCTGGAAACCTATCTTTGCATATTTATCAGAATAGAAAGGTGCGATACCTGACTTTGTTGAGCCGAAGCTTGCCTTTCCAAGTCTTTCTTCTTCATACTGATCGAACAGAACGTGATAAGGCATAACCATTTGCGCTCTGTCAGAAATAAGTATCTTAGGCATTGGAACGCCCTCGGAAGTTACCTTTTTAAGCTCGTTAAAAAATACAGGGATATTAAGTGCAACACCATTGCCGATAATATTTGTTGTGTGATCGTAGAATACGCCGGAAGGCAAAGTATGCAAAGCGAACTTTCCGTAGTGATTTACAATAGTATGTCCTGCGTTAGCACCGCCCTGAAATCTTACTACTATATCAGATTTTTCAGCAAGCATATCGGTAAGCTTGCCCTTACCCTCATCGCCCCAGTTTGCGCCGACAATCGCTCTAACCATTTGATTTTATCCTCCTTGCCATAAAACAGCAAAATTAGCGGCAGAAATTTATGTATTCTTACCAATACCAATACTGCCACTAGGATATTATAACACAAAACATTCTATATGTAAAGACACTTTTAAACATTTAACACTTTTATAACATTTAACGTGCTACCATACTGCTGTGATAAAGAATAAAAAGTTTTAATATATCTTGCAAAAATCAGATTTGTGTATTATAATATAGTGTAACGGCTCATGCCGTGAGATAACAAAATAAAATACGAGGGGATAACGATGACAAAAAGAAAACAATGTGCGGCTTTTGCACTTGCGTTGACGCTGACGCTTTCTATGTTCGGCTGTGAAAAAGATAAAGAAAATTCACAGTCTTCTGCGGTGTCACAGATTAAGACAAGCGACTCCGCCCAGCCAAGCAACGTGAAGGTCAAGGAATACAAGTTTCCTGAGTTTCTGAACAAAATAAAAAGCCTTGACGAGCTTTCAAGAAAGCTTTATTCTAGCTTTGACAGCGCTCAGTATGTTTCTGACGTTGAAGAACAGCCTTTTGATGACTACAAATGCGAACAGCTTCTCGCCGACCTTTTCTTTACCTATCGTGACGGCAGAGCAGTGGGACTTCTTGACAAGTCGGGAAAGGTTGTGTTGAAAGCCGATGAGTATACAGAGATAACAGTGGTGAGCAACGGCATTTTGCAGCTTTCCTATGATAAAGAGCGCAACGCTCCAATGCAGTACATGAAATATGACAGCGACGGGAATTTAAGCGACTATGAGCATAAGAAATTTTTCGCTGACAACGTTTATACATATCAGACGCAGGCTGATGACAGCAGCACTAACACTGTTTATACGCTGACTCTCCCAGACGGCAAAAATATTGTGTCCGCAGACGGCTCAGATAAGTGGGATTCTGTCGAGGAGATATCAGCCGACAGCATTGCAACAAATAAGGCATATAAAGGCTATTACAAGCTTACAAAGAATGGCGGAATATACTACGCTTGCTTTGATGATTTTTATAATTACGATATCTACGAGGGCGCATATGCAAAAGTCTGCGTAAAAGTCGGCGGCGAATACGGCGAGTGTTATCTTGCCGATCATGATGATTACACCGAGCTTGTGAAAATGATAGACAGCTTCGGCAACGCTTCATACAGAACAGCTCCGTCCAAAGATCCAGGGCTTGACTTTATACAGATAACGCTAGGACTTAAAGAGGACACAAAAACAGAGATAACTATCTCTTCGGACGGCTACTGCCTGACAGACACCATAGAAACCGCTGAGGGCGAGCCTGTGAACAAATATTTCTCCTATC
This sequence comes from uncultured Ruminococcus sp., assembly GCA_937898375.1. GTDB lineage: Bacteria > Bacillota > Clostridia > Oscillospirales > Ruminococcaceae > Hominimerdicola. The sequence goes on along the minus strand of CALEJX010000198.1, from coordinate 5,372 downwards.
TTGACAAGGAAGATTTCGCAGATCTTATACTTTGGTCTGAGCAGGTGCTTGCGGAAGAGTATCAAAAACAGAGTTGAACTTTTTATAAATAATTTGCAGGATAGAGTAAATTTCCTGCAAAATCGGGTTTTTCAGATCTTACAAGTTGTTGACAATAGGGCGCATTTGTGCTATTATATTAAAGGTGTGGCGGTTTTCCTGCATAATTTTAATGAACACTGCAAATACTTCTCTTGTGACGAAAGTCATAGATGAAAAACGGGAGGTATCTGTGTGTCTGAACAGGAAGAAAACACCGAGAGCGAAAAGCTTGCCGAGAATATGAAACAGATAAAGGAAATGGGTTCTGTTACAATGCCCGACGCAAAGCACGTTATACACTGTCTGAACATTATCGGTCAGGTGGAGGGGCATTATATTTTGCCTGCACAAAACAAGACCACAAAGTATGAACATATCATACCTGCCCTTGTGGCTATCGAACAGGATAGGAGCATAGAGGGGCTTGTGATAATCCTCAACACTGTGGGCGGAGATGTGGAAGCAGGACTTGCCATTGCAGAGCTTATTGCAAGCATGAAAACGCCTACTGTGTCAATGGTGGTGGGCGGAGGTCACTCTATAGGAGTGCCGCTGGCGGTGTGTGCGAAAAAGTCTTTTATCGTGCCGAGCGCCACAATGACGATACACCCTGTTAGAATGAATGGACTTGTGCTGGGAGTACCCCAGACGCTTTCCTATTTTGACAAAATGCAGGAGAGGATAGTCCGCTTTGTGTGCGATAATTCAGCCATAAAGCCTGAGCGTTTTCGTGAGCTTATGATGTCAACGGGCGAGCTTGTTATGGACGTCGGCTCTGTTATCGACGGGGAGCAGGCTGTAAAAGAGGGGCTTATCGACAGGCTCGGAGGGCTTTCTGAGGCGATAGACTGCCTTTATGATATGATAGAAAACAGTTCTGAAAAGGAGAAAGCTGAAAATGTTTCAGACGATAATCGACCTTTATGACGTATTCAGGACTGACATAGATATCGGAGAAGAGTTTGAAAGCGAAGATACTGTTGCGGACACTGATCCTGCACATTATCTCAGCCGTGACGGATTTTATCTCTGACAAAAACAGAATTTCGGAGGACAGCAATGGGAATCATCAATGCGATTTTTCAGGCTATAATTCAGGGCTTGACGGAGTTTCTTCCAGTTTCAAGCTCAGGACATCTTTCACTGTATCAGCATTTTACAGGAAACAGCGGTGACGGTGCGCTGTTTTTCTCGGCGATACTTCACCTCGGCACCCTTGTGGCGGTCTTTGTGGCTTTCAGAAAGACCATATGGGATATGATAAAAGAACTTGGCGTTATGATAAAGGATATTTTCACAGGCAAGTTCACTCTTAAAAAAATGAACCCTCCAAGGCGTATGGTAGTTATGATAATAGTTTCCTGCTTCTGCCTTGTGCCGTTTCTGCCGTTCAAGGGCTGGTTTGAGGGCATTGCTGAGGACTCAAGCATATTTGCCGAGGGACTTTGCTTCCTTTACACGGCAGCGATACTATTCATGTCAGACCGCTGTGTGAAAGGCAAGAAAACTCAGGGCAACATAACCTATAAGGACGCAATAACAGTTGGTCTTTTTCAGGGAGTTGCGCTCCTGCCGGGCGTTTCAAGATCGGGCTCGACTATCTCAGCAGGACTTTTCTCAGGCATGACCAGAGAAACATCTGTAAAGTATTCTTTCATTCTGGGCATACCTGTTATACTTATGAGTTGCCTGCTTGAAGTCAAGGACGCAGTTTCAACTAATGCGGATATAGATTGGGTAAGCTGTGCAGTAGGCTTTGTGGTCGCAGCATTTGTGGGACTTTGTGCAATAAAGCTTGTAAGCTGGCTCGTTAAAACGGATAAGTTCAAGGTGTTTGCTTATTATACCCTTGTGCTTGGCGTTATAGTCCTTGTTATCTCATTTATCGAGATGTGCATGGGTCACCCTATATCCTTTGCAAAGTAATGACATAAGATAATACAGTTTCTGTGAAAAAGCTTGAAATTCTGTTTTCAGGCTTTTTTGTGGGTTATAAAGGCAATTACATTTTGCCTTTATTTGCTTAAATAAGACAAATACCGAAAGGAATGGTAAAATAAATGGCAGCTCAAAAGAAAGGCTCAAAGCCTGCACCAAAGCAGACAGCGGCAAAGAAAAAGCCCGCACAAAAGCCTGCGCAAGCTGCAAAAAAGAATACGAAACAGCAAAAGCCTCAGAGCAAGCCTGCACAGTCAAATTCTATGACGGCTGTCAGAGAAAGAGAGAACAGACGCTTCTGGTCTTACATACTTTTCTTTTTCGGCATACTTGAACTGCTTATCACGTTCGTTGAGGGCGACGGTTTGTGGAAATGGCTCCATGAGCTGAACAGAGGATTTTTCGGCGTGACGGTTTTTCTGTTTGCGCCTATGATAATCTACGTTGCACTTATGATAGCTTCAGATGTGACCCACAACAAGGTCATAGCGAAAGTGGTGGAGGGAAGCGTTCTTATGCTTCTTATAAGCGGCATGGCTCAGATAATCCAAGTCGGTTCTGTGGACGGAAGTTCATTCTGGCTCAAACTGGTAGGACTTTTCAATGACGGAAAACAGCTCCGTGGCGGCGGACTTGCAAGCGCCTTGCTTGGCTGGCCTTTGCTTGCGCTTTTCAAGAGAGTGGGCGCAGGTATCGTTATCGTGCTTGTGGCGTTCACTTTTATAATGCTTCTTACTAATGTTACGCTTCCGCAGCTTCTAAAGGCGGTTTCAAAGCCTTTTGTAAAGAGCTATGAAGCGGTGAACGAGGAGCGTATCGAGCGTGCGGCTCAGCCACCGAGACCTCCAAGAGAGAAGAAAGAGCCAAGGCGTAACGGCAGAGTAGATATTGCAAAGTTCTATCCTGATGACGACCCTGACACTGCGGCAGAAGCCTTTGTGCCTGTTGCAGAGGAGGAAGAAGCCACCGACAAGGTGGACGCTTCAAAGATCGATATGCCTGTTCACCCTGTGAAAGCACCTGTGATAACTCATGAGAAGCTTGAAGAAACGGCTAAGACCACCGATAACGAGGAGCTTAAAAAGATAATAGAGAACGCTATAGGCGACAGCAGAGAAAATAAAAAGTCCAAGGACGAGCCTGTGAAGCCGTCTGTAGTGAATGTTGAGAAGAACGGTCAGACAACGTTCTTTGAGAAAGACAACAAGATATCGGCTTATGTTTATCCCCCTGTGGATATTCTCAAATATGCGAAAAATCCTGTGGCTTCCGATATCGTTCAGCAGGAAATTCAAGAGAAATCTGCAAAGCTTGTGGAAACGCTGGAAACATATGGCGCTAAAACAAGAATTGTGGGCATACACAGAGGTCCGTCTGTTACGAGATATGAGCTACAGCCTGCGGCAGGCGTAAGAGTGTCGAAGATAACAGGTCTTGCGGACGATATCGCACTTAATCTTGCGGCAATGAGCGTTCGTATCGAAGCCCCTGTGCCGGGCAAGGCGTGTATAGGCATAGAAGTGCCGAACGACCACAGAGATACAGTTTCACTCCGTGAGCTTATCGACAGCGAGGAGTACAGAAAGGCAAAGGGCAAGCTTACCTTTGCGGTGGGCAAGGATATCGAGGGCAATATCATTATTGGCGATATCGCCAAAATGCCACATATGCTCGTTGCAGGTACTACAGGTTCAGGTAAATCTGTTTTTACAAACTCTATCATACTTTCTATACTTTACCATGCGTCGCCTGACGAAGTGAAGCTTATCCTTATCGACCCTAAGAAAGTTGAATTTCCAATTTATAATAAGATACCGCATCTGCTTATCCCTGTTGTTACCGAGCCTTTAAAGGCGGCTGGTGCGCTTGGTTGGGCGGTAAATGAAATGAACAAGCGTTATCTTATGTTTGAGGCGAACAACGTCAAGAATTTGCAGGAATTCAACGATATGGTAATGGAAGAACGCAACAAGCCTGCCGAGGAGCAGGACGAGGTTCGTACAAAGATCGACCTGCTGCCGCAGATAGTCATTGTGGTTGACGAGTTTGCCGACCTTATGATGGCTGCAAGAAGCGAAGTGGAGGACTCAGTTTTGAGACTTGCACAGCTCGCCCGTGCGGCAGGAATACACATGATAATCGCAACGCAGTCACCTAGAGCGGACGTGCTCACGGGACTTATCAAGTCAAATATCCCGTCAAGAGTTTCCCTTAGCGTATCAAGCAACGTTGACTCACGAGTTATTCTTGATGAAAGCGGTGCAGAGAAGCTTCTCGGAAACGGCGACCTACTTTATAAGCCTGTTGGCGTAAAAAAGCCTATAAGAATGCAGAGCGGCTATGCGGCGACTTCTGAGATAAGAGAAGTTGTAAATTTCCTTAAAAATGAGCATACCGCAGAATACAGCGATGAAGTTATCGCAGAGGTGGAGGAGAATACTCCACAGCCAAAGGATAGCGGTTCATCAGGCGGGGACAATGTTTCCGTAAACCCTGATGACGATCTCGTTAATCAAGCAATATCCATAATCGTGCAGACAAACAATGCTTCCACTGCGTTTTTGCAGAGAAAATTAAAGCTCGGTTTCCCTAGAGCCGCCCGAATCATGGACGAGATAGAGGAAATGGGCATAATAGGGCCGCAGGAAGGCTCTAAGGCACGAAAGATAAACATAACAAAAGAAGAATGGGCTGAAATGCAGGCAAGAAGATAGCTCAGGCGGAAAGGAATAACATGGCAGGCAGGTCTGTGAAAAAGAATAATTCGACAGCGCCGCTCAAAAAGGCGGTAACGCTCATAGCTGTCTTTGTGGTGCTGCTTTTTACAGTGCTTGACCTGACAGGGTTAGTTTCTTTCGACAGCCTGCTTATCAAGGCAGGCGTTGAGGACAAGCCTGCGGAACACGCTCAGACAGAGGTGCATTTTATCGACGTTGGTCAGGGGGACAGCACTCTTGTGATATCACAAGGCGAGGCTATGCTCATTGACAGCGGCGACAAAGATGACAGCAATAAAATAGAAAAATATCTTGAAAAGCAGGGCGTGACAGAGTTAAAATATCTCATTGCCACCCACCCTCACGCCGATCATATCGGCGAAATGAGCGAGATAATAGACCAGTTTCAAGTGGATAAGTTCATTATGCCGAAAGTCAAGGCTGACATGACGCCTACCACAACGATATACGAGAAAATGCTCAAAAGCATAAAAGCAAAAGGCTTAAAGATAACACAGGCAAAGCCTATGGAATTTGAACTTGGAAGCTGTAAGGTGGAGCTTTTTACTCCGAAAAATGACTATGACAATCTCAATAACTATTCCACCCTTGTGAAGATAACAGACGGCGAGAACA
>CALEJX010000197.1 GCA_937898375.1 uncultured Ruminococcus sp. | reverse complement strand
GCGACTTTGCAAAAAGGTCTCTTGCAACAGTTTCGTCAATGTCAACGCTTTTTGCATACTCTACGAATGCCTGAGCATAGAGGTAGATAAAAGCAGGAGATGAGCCGTTCATTGCGATTATCTCTTTCATTTTATCCTTTGATATAACAGCATACATACCACATGACCCGAAGATATTGCAAACAAGGTCAAACTCCTCGTCTGTAACGCTGTCAGAACGTGAAAGAGCCGTTGCACCCTCGCCAAGGAGAAGAGGCGTGTTTGGCATAACAAGCACTACCTTTGCGCCAGCGACAGTTTTTGAAGCGATATACTCATCTGTAATGCCTGCACAGATAGAAACTATAACTGTATCTTTTGTTACCGCAGGGGCTATCTCATCAAGCACTTCGTCAAGCTGCTGAGGCTTTATTGCAAGAAAAACATACTCTGACTTTTCTACTACTTCCGCACAGCTTGAACACTTTACTGTTCCAAGCTCGTCAAGTCTTTCAAGTATCGGAGCATACTTATCAAAAGCGTAAAGCTGGATATCTTTACCCATTTTACTTCCTGCAATGCCTTTCATGATAGCATAACCCATATTACCTGCGCCGATAAAACCAACATTTATCATATACTCAAGACCTTTCTGAATAAAAGGCAAAAGCCTGCCTCAAAAATAACTTAATTTTAATTATACACTAAATCTCTGCGAATTTCAAGTGTTTCACCTAAATTTCACATTTGCATTTCATTTATCTTGTATATTTCACGCAAAAAAAACAGCGGCCTTTCTGCCGCCGCTTTATATCAGTTATTTACTGCTCTGTGACCAAACTGCGATCTTACTTTCTCATAAGCAAACTTCACAGCAGGCAGGAATATCATAAGAAGTATCAGATCCACGGGGAGCTGGATAAGATTTTTAGCTATTCTTGGTGTGCAGTATGTAAGAAAACCGCTCATTCCCTCTTTTGTGAGGTTTGTGATGCCGAAAGTCTTGTTTACATAAAGTGTGTACAGGAAATAAGAATTAAGTCCTATATTGCAGAAAAGTATAACGCTGCCTCTTGCAAGGGCTATTCTCACAAAGCTCTGCACCTTTTTGTTGCTAAAATCGCACTTATACAGCAGACAGCCGTAAATGATGCCAGAAATTATGACCACCATTGCAAGCTGTGGGCTGTAGGCTCTAGGGGATTTATTCTGTACTAT
>CALEJX010000196.1 GCA_937898375.1 uncultured Ruminococcus sp. | reverse complement strand
GAAAAGAAGAAAATGTCTCTTGATGAGAGCGAGATCAAGCGTTTCATGGAGCTTCTTGATACAAAGCCCTGGGACGAGGACTTCAAGCGTATTATCAAAGTTCTCCTTTACACAGGAATGCGTTCGGGTGAATGCTTAGGACTTATGTGGGAAGATATTGACTTTGACGAAATGACAATCACGATCAACCACAATCTCACGGACGTAGGCGGCAAGCACACCCTCGGTTCACCAAAAACGGAGAGTAGCCGCAGAGTGATCGGTATGAGTGATGTCCTTGCTTCTATTTTCAGGGAGCAGAAAGCATATATCGACAGAATGTCGGCATCACTCGGAAAGAAGTTTGAACACCCTGAAATGGTATTCACCTCTGCACTTGGTAACTACCGTGACAGAAATTCTGTATACCATTCTTTGAAACGCTTCACTAAGGGAACGGAATTTGAAAATCTTACCCTGCACCAGCTCAGGCATTGTAACGCTACGCTATTGCTGAACAGCGGTGTTGATTTAAAAGTCGTTTCCGAACACCTCGGTCATTGCGATATTGGCGTTACTGCGAATATCTATGCTGATGTTTTAAAAAGCACAAAAGCTAAGGTTGCTGATCTTGTAACACTTAAACTTAATGCTTGAATCATCGTTCAGGCATAAAAAATCCGTCCCGAATAACGAGACGGATTTAAAAAACTTTTTGATAAAGACCAAACAAATACCAAAATATATTTGCAAGGTCTGAAAGTGTCGTAAATACGACGTTTGCGTAAAGTTGGACTTAACGCTTGGAGAACTGTGGAGCACGTCTTGCGGCTTTGAGACCGTACTTCTTTCTTTCCTTCATTCTTGGGTCACGAGTGAGGAAACCTTCCTTCTTGAGGAGAGGTCTGAACTCATCGCTTGCCTGAAGAAGAGCTCTTGAAAGACCGTGTCTGATAGCACCAGCCTGACCTGTTACTCCACCGCCTGTTACTGTGCAGACAATGTCATACTTGTCTGTTGTATCAGTTACAGCGAATGGCTGACGGACGATGAGCTTGAGTGTCTCAAGACCAAAGTAATCGTCGATATCTCTGCCGTTGATTGTGA
>CALEJX010000195.1 GCA_937898375.1 uncultured Ruminococcus sp. | reverse complement strand
CGAAACGCCAAGTTCATAGGCTTTTCTTATGGATGACACCGAGTCCTCGCTGGATATCATTATAACAGGGATATCCTCTATCCAGTGGTGTTCCGCCATATAGTCAAGAACTTCAAAGCCGTCCATTTCAGGCATGACGATATCGAGAAGCACAAGAGAAATCCCCGTGCCGTATTGGTTCAACAGCCCTATACACTCCTCGCCGCTTGCCGCCTCGTGTATGATATACTCGTCTCCCAGCATTTCAGAAAGTATCTCTCTGTTTATCTGAGAATCGTCAACAATGAGTATTTACTGCTTGTGCGGCTCTCCCGGCTCTTGTCCTCTGTAAAAACGCCGCCAACGCTTGCTGACAGACGTATATTTGCATATCCCGGCACAGTCGCCGAATGGATATTTCTCTTTATCTGTCTTAGCTTGTGTGCAAAATCTTCCTCACGGATATCAGGCATGACAAGCAGAAACTCATCACCGCCATAGCGAACAAGCACATCTGATTTTCTGATACAATGCCTTATAACGTCCACCACAGTAACAAGCACCATGTCACCTGCGTCATGACCGCAGGTATCGTTATACAGCTTGAAATCATCAAGGTCTATCATTGCAACGCCTGCTGGCACATGGGACTTTTTCAGCTTATCTTCAAAATATCTTCTGTTGTTCGCACCCGTCAGTGCGTCAGTATACATAGCCTTATGATATTTCGTCAGCTTGTTCATTATCTTTTCTCTGTCATGAACGCCCAACAGAGAATCGTCATCAAGCTTTTTGATAAGCTCCATGACGAACGGCTCCCCGTCTATCTCAACATACTTTGAAAAGACCTGATAAATGTCAGCCCCCATAAATTCAAGCTTTGTCCTCGGCTTTTTATCCATAAGAGTTTTTATGGATATGCAGTTTTCACATGGCTCGTTCGCTTTCCAGAAAGAATAGCACCGACAAGGCTTCTCTCCATTTTTTAAGCCGTGAGAGCCGTCCGCTTTCAGCAGCCTGACAAAGTCAAATGTTTTTCTGAGAACGTCAATTTCCTTTTCTATCTCCTGAGAGGTAGAACTCAGTTTGCTTTCACTGTCATCATCACAGGTCCATAATTTGTATACGTCCATATCAACGTTCTCCTTACGCTATGCGTATCCCTCATTGTTGCTTTTTTACTTTTTTCGACATTATTAACTAATTAATTATACCATATCTCAACTACATTGTCAACAGAACAATACAAATTATAATATTGTTCATAATATTAACCCATTCACATTTCAAACGACTTTCCTCTAGTTTTTCATATACTTATCGTCATTCATAAAGTAAATATGACACTCGACCTTGGTATCCTCACTGAGTGAGAGCATTTTTCTAAGTATCTTCTCATAGAAATCAAGCTGAGACTTATACTTTTTGCAAATTCTCTCCTCAAAAAGCATCCTGTCGGCTTCTTTCTGTATATTTGTCTTATAGTCGATTATGATAAATCTTTTGTCTGACATTTTAAGCACAAGGTCCATTACACCGTTGCTGTATTCATTGCCGTCCATGCTGTAAAACGGAAGCTCTGTATACACTGCCTGCGCACTATTAAGCAATGCTTCAATTTCACTATCTTTCAAAAAGCTGTGAAGCTGATAGTCGATGTAGTCCTTATACACGTCCTCTGAAGTCTGTGTGCTGCACTCGTCCTCAAAGTCAAGATATGCCCTGCTTACTATTTTCTGTACAAGCTCCCTCTGCTGTGTTGTTTCAGTATAAGGAAATAGATTTTCACGCATATTCACCGCAAGCTCAAAGGCATGGTGTACCATATGACCGATATCTCTGCCGCTAGGGCGTTCATAGGAAATAGTCTCTACATCGTTTGGGATAGTGACCTTTGCGCCGTCCTCAAGGTGGCTCGGAGTGATCTTGCTAACAAATTTCTCGCTAAGCTTTTCAACGTTCTCATCATATGCACTGCGATTTTCGCTCACCTCGTCAAATATATCCCTGACGTTTATATGCGCCGCCTGCACAGCACTTGGTGCAGGAGCATTTTTTATCTGCGGCAATTCTTTGCCTATTTTGCTGATTGTGAGATCATCGATCGCAAGTCTGCCCCATTGATCAAGAGCATACACAAAGATAAAAGCCTGCTTTGCTCTTGTTGCCGCCACATATTCAAGCCTTAGCTGCTCGCCAAAATACTTATCCTCTGCCTGTTTCTTCTCATCAGGGTAATATGACAAATAATCAAGATATGTATATTCACCCGTTTTTATAGGCACAAAGACCTGTTTTTTCTCCACAAGGTCAGTATACTTTCCACCGCTGAACTTAGGATTTTTCGCTTCCGCCATTATGACGATATTACCCTCAAGTCCCTTTGCCTTATGCAGATTCATGAGCCTTACGCAGTTCTGCTCACTGCTGTCAAGGATAAGCTCTTTTTCTTTCAGCACGGAAAGCTCGTTTTTCATCATGTCCATAAGCTCGCCGCTTCCTGCAAAATCTTGCTTTTTCCACTTTTCAAGAAGATAGATAAGATTTGAAAGCTCATACTCTCCGTTGGAAACGCCCTTAAAAAGCAGTTCAGGAAAATCAAGTATCTTATAAAGCTTAGCCATAGGCTCGTCAGCGGTATCGGCAGAAGCCTTTACTGCAAGAAGCATTGCGTCATTGCTTTCACAGCTTTCCGCATAATCATCAACGTCCATTACAGAGCCCTCGAAATCAATGTCCGTAGGCACACAGTCCCACAGGATAGAATAAGCCTTTTCCTTTGCGGTTAGGCTGTAGCTTTCAAAAACGAACTCTGCAAGGGCAATAAATCTCTTCAGCACAAGGCTGTTTACCTGTGGACGTTTGCCCCACATTGTATATGGTATGCCACGATCTGTCAAGATCCTTGAATAAAACTCCATTTGCGTTGTGTTCCAAAGGAGCAGAAGAAAATCACTGTATCTTATCGGTCTTTCCACTACCTTGTCAAATATCCTTCCAACCTTCACAAGGTCGGATATTATCTTCGCCACGCTTTCAGCGCCAGGCTCTTTGACAAAATAAGCCCCTCTGATAACGTCATCAGAAACAGTCGCAGGCTTGTCAGCTTTTGATATCATGTTGCTGTATGTCATGCCGTATTTGCCATTTATTTTTGGCTGGAACTTTTCATTCACCCAAGCTATAAGCTGTTCATCAGAGCGGAAGTTGTAATCAAGTGAGAAGAACTCACAGTTTTTCTCGCTTTTGTTCTGGAACTTGGCTTTCATTTTGTTATAAAGCCTGATATCAGCGTCACGGAAGCCGTAGATAGACTGTTTAGGGTCACCCACCGCAAACAGCGCACCATCACGGAGCGGACATTGCCATATATCACCGCCAGCAGTAAGCTTGCTGTCATCAGCGCAGAGATACAGTAGAAGCTCCGTTTGCATAACGTCAGTGTCCTGAAACTCGTCTATGTAAATGCAGGAATACTTGTTTTTGAAAAACGCTCTTGCTTCACTGCTGTTTTTGAGAAGCTCGTGAGTGTGATACAAAAGTCCGTCATTGGAAACGCTGTCCCCGTCTGAGTCTGCCTGATAAGCCTTTACAGCCCGCTCTGTGTATATCACCATCTTGTTAAGGGCATACAGTGCATTTTCTTTCTTTACATTTTCAAACCCACTTGGGCTGAAAATAGCCATGTTCTCATTGCATTTTGGATGATCTTTCTTGATTTTCGTCTTATTAAAAGGCTCATAGAGCTTTTTGCAAGCTTTAAGACTAGCGCAAACTTTTACATAATTATACTCTGGGTCATAGACATTCATATTATCAGGAAAAAACTTTGTCACATCACCAACAAGAAAACCTGCTATATCTTCGTATTTTCCACCCAAAGCACCATTATAGAACGCACGCACAAGGCTGTCCTTATAGTTACACATCTCACTATAGGCGTGCTTATTTACTCTGTCAAAGGTCACACTGTCATAGCTTTTATCTCTCACAAACTCAACATCTCTGTATTCAGCACATTCAAGAAAAGTATCCAAAAGAAAGTTTTTAACACGGCTGTCTTGGAGCTTATACTGGTTGTTGTTCAGAAAGCCAAAATCGTCTATATTTGCGCCATGATTTCGGTAATACCTCTCGAAAAAGTCTGCCTGCGCCTGCTTTGTCTCTACGTCCTCGGTAAGTTTTAATCCCAAATGCAGGTCGGCTTCAAAAGGCTGTTCCGACAGCATACTCAAGCAAAAGCTGTGTATGGTGCATATCTTCATGCACTGTAAATTCATAACGGCGTTTTCATACAGCTTCTTTTCCTCGCCACTGCTTTTTGCGATATTCTCGGTAAGCCCTGCCTGTATCCTCTCGTAAAGCTCATTTGCGGCGGCGTTTGTGAAAGTTATAAGCACTATCTTTTCAACTGGTATGCCTGCGCCTATCTGCCCGATAACACGCTGTATTATAAGCCTTGTCTTGCCTGCTCCTGCACCTGCTTCTACAAGGATATTCTTATTGTAACTATCTTTGTCTATTATATAGTTTCTTATCTGTTCTTCGCTCATTCTGTTGCACCCCCTGAACAAACTTCTTGATAAGCAGGACC
>CALEJX010000194.1 GCA_937898375.1 uncultured Ruminococcus sp. | reverse complement strand
TTCTGAACCAAATGATGAATACATTGATAATACGCCTCAGAATATGTCACCTCTGTTTGATGAAGCAGAACCGTTGGCAGAAAAAGAAACAGATGAATCGGCTGCGGCAATAAAATACTATATCAAATGGAACGATCAATACAAAAAAGCCTGCAAGCTTATCTATGCCAAAGATGCGAAACTCAATAATTTTAAGAAAGCAGAACAGCTTTTGTTGTCTGAATCACAGCGTGGGAATGTTTTGGCTGTTTACGATCTTGGAAAGCTTTATTCTACCGACAAGCTTGGCGAAAGGAACGAAGAAATGTCTATTGCAAAATACACACAGGCTTTGCAGGGCTTTTTGCAAATAGAACCAAACTCTAAGAAATTAAAGTCATATGTTCAGTATCGTATAGGTAAAATGTTTTGTTATGGTCTTGGTACGGAGCAGAACTATCAAAAAGCCTTTGAGTGGTTTGAAAAATCGGCAAAACAGAAAAACAAGTTTGCTCAGTTCAGCCTTGCAAATCTGTATTACTATGGCAGCGGTATAGAGAAAGATCTGTCGCAGGCATTTCTTTGGTATCAAAGGGCATCCTCTCAGGGGCAGCCTTATGCGGCTTATTCTATCGCTCAAATGTACAGATATGGAGAGTATGTAACCAAAGATAATGATACAGCACAGCGATATTACAAACAAGCTTTGTCGGGATTCTTGAAAATCGAAAGCGATGATATGGCGAACGACGATCTGTTTTACAAATTGGGACAGATGTTCAAGTTTGGACTTGGAACAGACTCAGATGTTACAAAAGCGATCGAATACTTCAAACGTTCAGCTGAAATGAATAACAAGAACGGCTTGTTTGAGTATGGCAAAGCACTTTTGACAGGTGAACACATTCCGCAGAATACAGATAGTGCAGTAAAATTGCTTGAGAAAGCTGTCAAACTTAAAAACAGCAATGCAAAGAGGTTTCTTGCACTTGAATATATTTCAGGAGAACATTTGGAGCAGGATATTGAAAAAGGAATAGCCTTGCTTACCGAGTGTGCGGACAGCGGAGATGTCATTGCTAGTTACAGACTAGGCAAAATTTATTTGCAGGGGGAGATAATGCCTCAAAATCTGGACAAAGCAGAAAAGTATTTGCTCTTGGCGGAAGATAACGAGTACACGCAGTATGCTCTTGCTAAGTTGTATTTGCAGGAAGAAAAGTATGATATACAAAAAGCTGTCAATTATTTTGAGAATTGTGCTGTCAAAAATCATTGGGCAAGTTATCAGCTTGGCAGGATCTATCTTTTCGGTGCAGCGGGACTTACAAAGGATAAGGAAAAAGCTGTCGAATGGTTTACAAAGTCTGCAAATGACGGCAATGAGTATGCACGAGATATGCTGGACGACATAGCAAAGTTTGAGAATGATCTGCTTGCGAATACGATTTTTAGTTTGTTTGTTAGTCTTAGTAGGTGCATTCAGGATAGTTATGACAACAATCATAAAGACCTACAAAGCAGAGTTGACAGAAAACTGATGAGGGTTATTCGGAAAAAGAAAATGGAGTTGGGAGAGAAAGAAGAAAATCATATGGATATACAATAAAGAGAACAGCTGATCTGTGCTTGTGAATGCATAGATCAGCTGTTTTTCTTTCGCAAAATCTGCACCTTTGCGAAAGACTATTTAAGGCGATTTTGATCGCTATTTTGACTAATGTGATAGAATTTAAGCACATTATATCACATCAAATGGTTTTTGTAAAGTCAAAATAAAAAAATTTATCAAAAAAACACGGCTGATAAAGTTTTCAGCCGTCAGAATTTCAGTACGAGGAGGGCGATAAAATGAGAAATACAATGAACATTTACAAGAGAAAAGACGGACGTTTCGAGGGGCGTATTCCGTTTGGAAGAGATGATAACGGAAACCTGAAGTATAGGTATCTGTACTCAAGAAATCTTACAGAGCTTAAAGAAAAGATGCTTTATGCGTATACGACTTCTGAAAAGTATTCACCTGTCGTTTGCGGTAAAACCTTGCATGAATTATCGCTTGAATGGCTCGGCAGCGCTAAACTGCGTGTTAAAGAATCCAGCTATTTCTGCTATGAGAAGATAGTGACTAAGCATATTATCCCCTATTTCAAGCAAATAAAATATACGGAGCTTAATACTCCCAAAATCAATACGTTTATCGAATATCTTCTGAAAAACGGCAGAGCCAACGGTAAGGGAGGTTTATCTTCAAAAACCGTTCACGATATTATTGTTGCAATACGTTCTGTCGCAAAGTATGCGGAGCAGGAGTACGGCTTGCGTAACCCTTTGCACAACATTTCTATGCCAAAGATTGAAAAGAAAGGCATATCCGTTCTCAATGAAAATGAACGTAAAATACTGCAAAATTATTTGATGATTAACCTGAACAATACAAATATTGGCATTTTGTTGGCTATGTACAGCGGCATGCGTATCGGCGAAATCGGTGCTTTAAAATGGGGAGATATTGATTTAAAAAGTGGTATTATCCATATTTCAAAAACTATACAGCGTATTAAAGAAAAATCGGGAAACAGTAAAACAAAGCTTGTTATCGGTACGCCCAAAAGCAAGACCTCCGAACGTGATATTCCTATTCCTGATTTTCTTGTTGATATTCTGAAAGCAAGAAACTGTAATGAAAACAACTTCATTTTATCGGGAACGTACAAGCCAACAGAACCGAGAACCATTCAGAACAGATTTAAATCCGTCCTGAAAAAGTGTGGAATACGAAACG
>CALEJX010000193.1 GCA_937898375.1 uncultured Ruminococcus sp. | reverse complement strand
TACTGTCTATTTCCTTATCCGTAAGCTCTCTATATTCCCAAGGCTCGTCCATGAAACGCTTTATGTGGTTACGCTTGCCATGATACTTTTTACCTTTAAGCTCGATAAGGTCGGAAGCATTGTAAATATAGTCTGAACTGTCCCTGTCATACTCGTAGATGATCTTATCGCCGTAATATTCTTTTATCCAACTAAGGTTATCATCTGTTACAGAAGATACAACAAGCGGCTTGCCCTGAGCGGAAACATATTTTTTCAGCTCATCAAAAAGCCTGATATATTTTTCTTTGCCCTCAGCGTCTATTTTAACGCCCGCAGGAAAGGTAAAATACGGCTGACCATTCTCAAAGGAACAGCTTATATAAAAATCACCATGATGTGTTATTACAGTGTCATTAAGTCTCTGCCACGCCATATTATTTGCAAAGCAATACTCTGCACCTCTGAAATCTGACACTGCCAAACACTCGTTTATCCATTCTTTGTCCTCAAAACTTATTTTTCTGAAATCAAACATTAAACACACATTACTTTCTATTGATTAACCCCAGAATATCTCCGAAAATTTTATCTTTTGTATAAGGCTCGCTGCCGTCACTACAGGAAACTATCTCCCAGGCCTGTTTCTCAGCAGTAAACAAAGCGGCTTCACGGCATTTTATCAGATACTCCACATTTGCCTCGTGGATATCCTTTTTGCTTTCATCGCCGCCGTATCTTCCTGACATAAGCTTCTGTGATATCTCTATGGGCATATCCAAGAATATCACCTTGTCAGGTCTTGGCAGACCAAGCTTGTCATACTCGTAATCTTCAAGCCAGCCTATAAAATCTTCCCACTGCTCTTTTGGCAGCTTTGTCATCTGATAAATGCAGTTTGAAGTAACATATCTTGCCGCAAGTATAAGACTTCCCTCTTTATATTCTTTCTCCCAGAACTGTTTGTAGCAAGCGTATCTATCAACAGCGTAAAAGCTTGAAGCCGCATAGGCGTTCACGTCAGCAGGCGTTTTGCCTATCTCGCCGTTAAGATACATCTTTACCAACGCAGACGACGGATTATCATAGTCAGGAAAGCTTATAGCCTTATGCTTTATGCCATTTTCACTGAAATAAGCAGAAAGCCTTTCAAACTGAGTTGATTTTCCGCTGCCGTCAAGTCCCTCAAGAACTATAAGTCCCGATTTATTCAACATTATTCATTTCCCCGTAAATTTTCTTTACTTCAGCCATTTTTCCGCAGCTCATTGCGCCCTCAGGACACTTGCCTTTCATGACACAGGACGGACCCGCATTCTTGAAAAGCTCAGGGGCGGCTTGCTTGCAAAGTCTAAGCATTTCGTCTGCCACAGCCTTTATCTCCCACTGTGCTCTGTTGCAGCATCTATGCTGGAAGAAATTAAACAGCGTTCTGACATTCATTGTCACAACTATCTTTGTTTCGCAGGCGTTTGGCAAAACAAATCTTGCGTCCTCATAGGCTTTTTTCTTAGCCTTGTTAAGTGCGTTCTTTTCAGACATACCCTGTTCCAAAAACGTCTTTTCATGTGTCTTTGTAAGTATATCTGCTATCTTGTTATAGCT
>CALEJX010000192.1 GCA_937898375.1 uncultured Ruminococcus sp. | reverse complement strand
GCTCTGCACTGCGGTCACTGACGCAGGCTTCTGTGTTGTAACAGAAGTTGTAACGCTGTCTGACTTCAAAGTAGTTTCGGTAGTTGACTTTGTTGACTTTGTTGTCTTTTCGCTTTTCGCAGTTTTTACAGCCTTTACAGCCTCGGTCTGAGAATTTTTCGCAGTTTCCTTGACGGCTGATGTTGTAAGAACAGTTGTGATATCCTCGACCTGCTCAGATGCTTCCTTATCAGAAACGGCAGCAACGACTTTTGCATTTTCCGGCGGCATGACCGCACACGGCTGGATAACATTTTTATCAAGCGCCGCAAAAGTCACAGCAGATACTGTTACCACTCCGCAGGCAGAAAGCACAGCCACACAACGGGATATCCCTGACTTCAAATAACCCAATTCAGAACGCTCCTTTCAAATGTGATAAACTACACCATATTATAATGAATAAAGTTACAAAAGTCAAGGGGCATTGTAATCGAATTGTAATTTTCAAGCCGTTTTTTCGGCTATTTATGAACGAGATATGAATATCAAATTACAGTCATTGTACAATTTTTATCCCAACGGCACAAATAAGGGCGTTGTTTTTATCATTTTGAACAAATTTCGCAAAACTTTTATTAATAATACCGAAAAACGGACACCTACGTTACAAAAGCCCATGTTTTCAACAGTATTTTACATATCTATCCACAAAATCACCCACGCAAAAAAGAACGCAGACACAAGCCTGCGTTCCCTTTTTGAAGTATATGAAGTATATATGGAGAAAAAAGTATATGTGCAAATTTCATCTTTATGTCTTTCTCTTATCTTGTTTATATGATACTCTGCCAATGTGACAGTTTTATGATAACAGGCTGAAAACTATTACATAAAAAATATAAATGCAAAATAAAAAACGCCTGCCACAAGACAGACGTTTTCTCTTAGTTTAAGTAAATTACTCAGCCTGAGGCGCTCCTACAGGGCAAGTACCTGCGCAAGAACCACAGTCGATGCACTCGTCAGCGTTAATAACACACTTACCGTCAGCCTCGGAGATAGCTCCTACTGGACATGCGTCCATGCAAGCGCCGCAGCCGATGCACTCATCACTAATCTTATAAGCCATTTTCACAGACCTCCTTGCATAAATTCTACAAGTATCATATCAAATACTATACTTATATAATAACACATTTTCAAAAAAAATCAAGAGGTTTTCGGCATTTCATAAAAATTTCACATAGATTTTAAGTGATTTTTCGGTTAGTATTCACTAATTGACTAGATATTTGCCAATTCCTGCTGTGAGATAAGTGTAAATCCTGCTTCTGTCAATGCTTCCTGAGCGGCTGTTACGTTCTCCACTCTCAGGATAAGGTAAGCTGTGTTCTCCTTTGTGTTGATGAATGCAGCATACATATACTCAACGCTGATATTATCATCGTAGAGAGCTTTCATTGCTTCGGAAAGTCCGCCTGGGCGGTCGTTTATCTCCACCGCAAGCACCTGAGTGGTGGTAACGGAAAAGCCTTCTGCTTTCAAGGCTGAAACTGCCTTTTCAAAATCGTCAACTATAAGTCTGAGAATACCGAAATCCTTTGTGTCAGCAAGTGACATTGCACGGATATTCACATCATTGTCCCCAAGTATTTTTGTAACGGCAGACAATCTGCCTGGTCTGTTTTCAATAAAAACCGAAAGCTGTTTTACTGTCATAAAATTACCCCCTGTCTTTTAGACAAGCTTTCTCTTGTCGATAACTCTAACTGCCTTGCCCTCCGAACGTGGAATGCTCTTTGGCTCAACCAGTCTTATCTTTGCCTTGATACCAAGGATATTATGGATATCGTTGGATATCTTCTTTTCAAGCTCCTCGATAGACTTAACAGTATCAGAGAACATATCGTCGTTAAGCTCAACTCTTATCTCGAACGTATCGGCGTTGTTCACTCTGTCAACGATTATCTGATAGTTAGGGCTTGCCTTTGATATCTTAAGAAGCACTGACTCTATCTGTGACGGGAACACGTTTACGCCCTTGATGATGAGCATATCGTCGCTTCTGCCCATTGGCTTGCACATTTTAACGAGAGTTCTGCCGCATGAGCATTTCTCTCTTGTAAGAATACAGATATCTCTTGTTCTGTATCTGAGCAGTGGGAAAGCTTCCTTTGTGATACTTGTGAAAACAAGCTCGCCCTTTGAACCTTCTGGAAGCACCTCGCCTGTGTCAGGGTCGATTATCTCTGCGATAAAGTTGTCCTCATTTATGTGCATACCTGTCTGCGCTTCGCACTCGAAAGCTACGCCAGGGCCGCTGGTTTCTGTCAGACCATAGATATCGTAAGCCTTGATACCAAGAAGCTTCTCTATCTCGTGACGCATTTCCTCTGTCCAAGGCTCAGCGCCGAAGATACCTGCTTTGAGCTTCAGCTCCTCAGGCTTTATGCCCATTTCCTTTACAGTTTCACCGATATAAGCGGCATATGACGGAGTACAGCACAGGATAGTAGAGCCGAGGTCCTGCATGAACTGTATCTGTCTTTCCGTGTTTCCTGATGACATTGGCAGGGTAAGACAGCCCACCTTATGAGAACCGCCGTTAAGACCTGCTCCGCCTGTGAAAAGTCCATAGCCGTATGCAACATGGCAAACGTCGTCTTTTGTTCCGCCTGCGGCAACTATAGCTCTTGCACAGCAATCGTCCCAAAGGTCGATATCATGCTGAGTGTAGAAAGCCACAACTCTCTTGCCTGTTGTTCCGCTTGTGGAATGTATTCTAACGCACTCTGAAAGCGGCTTTGCAAGCAGACCATAAGGATAAGCCTCACGCAGGTCAGCCTTTGAAAGGAACGGCAGCTTGTGCAGATCCTCAATGCCGTGGATATCATCAGGTGTTACACCCTTTTCTTCCATAAGCCTCTTGTAGTATGGCACATTGTCCCAGACGTGCTTGACCTGCTTGACAAGTCTTTCGCTCTGGAGCTTTTTCATGTCCTCGTGCGCCATGCACTCGATCTCTTCGTTCCAATATTTTCCCATTGGAACACACCTCCTGTTTAAATGATTTTCGGTCATATTACTCGGGTATCTACGCTGTACAAATCCGTCAAAAAGCCTGTCAAAAGGCTGGCGGACACTGTTCGCCCCTACGCAGAAGCACTGCATGATAATTGCTTCTCAACGTACTTGCACTTGTATCATATCCCATACATATCTTCAAGCATTTTTATGCCTGTTTTCGTTTTGAACACCTTGTCACGGAAGCTTTTTATGCTCTCTTTGGACAGACTGTCCTCGTAAGCGTTCACAAGAAAATCTGCTTCCAAAAGTATCTGCCAGTCAAGTCCCTGGACGCCCTCATAGGTATGATGATGTGCGATAAGAAAGCACACTCTGTCTATGATATCCTCGTCAAAATCAAGTTCTGCGAGCATTTTCCGTGCAGGCTCAGGACCTAACTGCTCCTGAAGCTTTCCGCCGCAGTGACCCTTGCCATATCTCTCCTCCGCAGGCTTTATGCCTATATCATGCACCACCGACGCAACGTCAAGACAGTACATGGTGCGGATATCCAGCCCCTCTGCCCTGCCGATAACACGGGCAAAGGTATGCACCTTTATAAAGTGCTGTATACGCTTAGGGTCGCCGCCGAAAAACTCAGTCATTTTTATGATAAGACCGCTTATCTCGTCCATTATTTTACCTCTCTGCCGAGAGCGAACGCCTTTTTGTTCAGTTCAAGGAACTTTGCAGGAACACAGCTTTCAAGAGCTTTCTGCCAAACGTCCTCGTCAAAATTCATCTTAGTTGAAACAACGCCCATGAGCACAACGTTCGACGCCTTTGCAGTACCTGCCTGCTCAGCAAGTGCCAGTGCGTCAACTGCGATAACGTCAACGCTCTCTGCTTTGAGCTTGCCTATGATATCCTCAGGATAAACAGCCGCACCTGTGATAACAGGCATTGGGTCTATCTGCTGAGTTGAAGTGATGATATGTCCGCCCTTTTTGAGATATGAAACATATCTTGCGGCTTCAAGCTGCTCAAAGCTGATGATGATATCAGCTTCGCCTTTTTCAACTACAGGTGAGCATACCTCACTGCCGTACTTAACGTATGTAACAACAGAGCCGCCACGCTGGCTCATTCCGTGTACCTCGCTGACCTTTACATCAAAGCCCTGTGAGAGAAGCACGTTTCCTATTATTCTTGACGCAAGCAGAGAGCCTTGTCCGCCTACGCCCACTATCATGATTGATCTTGTTTTCATTATTTACACCTCGAAATATATGTTATCATTAGTCGCAGATCGCACCGAGCTTACACATTTCCTTGCATATGCCGCAGCCTACGCACTGTGTATGGTCGATAACGCACTTGCCGTCATGGATAGATATAGCAGGACAGCCTATCTTAAGGCACTGCTTACAGCCAACGCACTTATCCTTGTTCACTTTGAGCGGTGGATTGTGCTTTACATACTTAAGAAGTGCGCATGGACGTCTTGAAATAATAACGCTTGGCTCTTCCTTAGCAAGCTCTTCCTTGATAACAGCTTCTGTTTCAGCCATGTGGTATGGGTCAACAACTCTTACGCTCTTGATACCAAGTGAATGGCAGAGCATTTCAAGGTCAACGGCATAAGCAGGGTCGCCCTTAAGGTTTTTACCTGTTGTAGGGTTCTGCTGATGACCCGTCATACCTGTGATAGAGTTATCCAGAATGATAACAGTTGAATTTGTGGAGTTATATGCAACGTTTACAAGACCTGTCATACCGCTGTGCATGAAAGTCGAGTCACCGATAACGGCAACAGACTTTTTCTCAGCCTCTGCACCTCTTGCCTTGTTGAAGCCGTGGAGACCGCTGATAGAAGCGCCCATGCAGATAGTTGAATCCATAGCGCAGAGCGGTGCTGTTGCGCCGAGAGTGTAACAGCCGATATCGCCTGATACCATAACGCCAAGCTTATGCAGGCAATAGAACAGACCTCTGTGAGGACATCCCGGACACATAACAGGAGGTCTTACAGGCACGTTATCCTCGAATGTGATATACTCAGGCTTCTTGCCAAGTATCTTTTCGGCAACGATAGTTTGTGATATCTCGCCCATAAGGCTGAAAAGCTCCTTGCCGATAACGTTCACGCCGTTCTTCTTGCAGTGTGTTTCGATAACGTCATCAAGCTCCTCGATAACATATACCTTTTCGCACTTTGCGGCGAAGTCCTTTATTATCTGAACAGGCATTGGGTTTACGATACCGAGCTTAAGATATGAAGCCTTGTCGCCAAGTGCTTCCTTTGCATACTGATATGAGATACCGCTTGTGATAACGCCTATCTTAGTATCGTTCATCTCTACCTTGTTGAGGGGTGAAGTCTCGGCATAATCTGCGATAGCTTTCATTCTCGCTTCAACAACAGGGTGACGGCGGATAGCGTTTCCAGGCATCATAACATATTTCTGGATATTCTTTTCATATGGGATATTCTCCCTTTCCTCTCTCTCGCAAAGCTCAACGGCTGACTGAGAGTGGGAAACTCTTGTGGAAAGTCTTACGATAACAGGAACGTCGAACTTCTCAGAAAGTTCGAAAGCTGCCTTAGCAAATTCCTTGCACTCGCCTGAGTCAGAAGGCTCTATCATCATTGTCTTAGAAGCGATAGCATGGTGACGTGAATCCTGCTCGTTCTGTGATGAGTGCATACCTGGGTCGTCGGCAACAGCTATTACCATACCTGCTGTTACGCCGGTGTAGCCTGCTGTGTAAAGAGGGTCAGCGGCAACGTTAAGACCAACGTGCTTCATTCCGCAGAAGCTTCTTGCGCCGCCTATTGAAGCGCCAAGAGCCACTTCCATTGCCACCTTTTCATTAGGCGCCCACTCAGCATAGACCTCGTCATACTTTGCAACAGCTTCTGTTATCTCAGTTGACGGAGTGCCAGGGTAAGATGAAACCACCTTACAGCCTGCCTCATACAGACCTCTTGCAAACGCCTCGTTTCCAAGCATAAGTTTTTTCATACAATAAATCTTTCCTTTCACTGCACCGACCCGTTTTCATGGTCGGTAAAAATAAACAATAATCAAAATAGATACAAGTAATTATACCACAAATTTCACCAAAATGCAACAGCTTTTTTGATATAAAGCCCCAATATAGCGGCATAAAAAGTTTGCCCACGGCAATTTTGTCAGTTTGCATAAAATATCAAGGAAGCTTCTGTGCAAAAATTCATGTCTATCTACACGATTACACGATTTGCTACACGATTTTTACACGATTTGAACAGCCCACAAAGCCCATAGATACGCACTTTACACGATTACACGATTTGTTATATATATATACATAATAGAAATTTATTATAGGGATATACGGGGTATATGTATTATATATAATAAAAATAAACGAGCCATTTTAATCG
>CALEJX010000191.1 GCA_937898375.1 uncultured Ruminococcus sp. | reverse complement strand
CTTGGGCTTGATAAGAAAAATGTTGCAACTGTGGGCGATCAGATATTCACTGACGTGCTTGGCTCAAATCTGAAAGGCATACGCTCAATATTTGTGTTCCCAATAGAACCTGAAACAAGCTTGCCGTTTCGATTTAAAAGAGCCTGCGAAAAGCCATTTTTGCCTAAGCTCAAATAGCATACAACGAAAGGAATGATACTGATGTCAGCAAGATTTGGACCTGCGGGAAACAGCGAGGCTTTCTCCGCAAAATATAAAACAACACTTCAAGCTCCGGGATATCTTGAAGCAATGGGGCTTGACCACTATGAATATCAGTGCGGCAGGGGAGTAAAAGTCTCCGATAAGATAGCATTTGCTTTAAAAGATAAGGCGAAAGAGCATAATATCACCCTTTCACTCCATGCGCCGTATTTTATTTCACTTTCAAGCCTTGAAGCTGAAAAGCGTGACAACAGCATAAATTATATTCTGCAATCCTGTGACGCCGCAAGCAGAATGGGTGCTG
The DNA here is from genome assembly GCA_937898375.1 of uncultured Ruminococcus sp. Taxonomy (GTDB): domain Bacteria; phylum Bacillota; class Clostridia; order Oscillospirales; family Ruminococcaceae; genus Hominimerdicola. The sequence goes on along the minus strand of CALEJX010000191.1, from coordinate 5,654 downwards.
AGAGAATAGTTATCCACTCAGGCAGCTGTGCAAAGATAAGCAGGGAGGACGCTTTGGAGCTTGCTAAGGATACTCTCACAAGGGCTAGGAAAACAGCCGTTGAACAGGGCTTTGAGCATATCGTTTTCTGCCCTGAAACTATGGGCAAAGTAAATCAGCTTGGCAACTTAACGGAAGTGCTGGAGCTTTGCAAGCTTGATGATACGTTCCTGCCAACAATAGATTTCGGACACCTTAACGCAAGAGAGTTCGGCTATATCAAAGGCAAGGCAGAGTATGAAAAAATGCTCGATGAAGTGGAAAATGCTATCGGTCATGACAGGCTGAAAATATTCCACAGCCATTTTTCTAAAATAATGTTCACAAATCCGGGCGGAGAGAAAAAGCACCTGACCTTTGATGATAACCAAGGCTTCGGACCTGACTATGAGCCGCTTATGGAGATAGTCGCAAAGAAAGGTCTTTCGCCTATATTCGTCTGCGAAAGTGCAGGCACTCAGGATAAAGACGCACTGACAATGAAGAATTATTATTTGTCAGTAAAATAAATACAGGAGAGTATTGCTATGAAAAAAATACTTGTTATACATGGTCCTAACCTTAATCTTCTGGGCGAGCGTGAGCCGGGAGTTTACGGTACGGACACATACGAGAGCATAAATAATGAGATAATCGAACACGCAATGAAGTATGAGTTTCACTGCGACGTCTATCAATCAAACCATGAGGGTGAGATAATCGACAAGCTTCACCTTGCTAGAAAAAATTATGACGGCGTTATCCTTAACGCAGGCGCTTATACACACTATAGCTATGCTATCAGAGACGCTATCGCTGCAATAAAGATACCTGTCGTTGAGGTACATCTGAGCAATATACACTCCCGTGACGAGTTCAGACATACTTCTGTTATCGCACCTGTCTGCATGGGTCAGATAAGCGGCTTCGGAAAGTATTCATACTACATGGCAGTTGACGCTTTGTATTACAAATGGAAAAATGAAAGCGGTGAAAATAATGACTGATCTTGAAAAGCTTTGCTCACGATTAACAGAAACGGCAAATTGTGCAGTTATTACCGACGAGGTGAACAGAAGATATTTCACTTCAATGAAATCAAGTGCAGGAACACTTGTTGTGTTTCCTGAAAAAGCGTATTTCATCATAGATTTCAGATATATCGAAAAGGCGAGAAAAACGGTCACAGCCTGCGAGGTCATTTTGCAGGATAAACTCTACGAGCAGATCAATAGCCTTATTGAAAAACACGGCGCAAAAACTGTTGCCGTTAATGCTGATACCTGCACCCTTTCTGAATAGCATATCAGCAAAAGCTTAATGCTGAGGTCATCGCAGACACAAAGCTTGCGAAAATAATAACAGAGATAAGAACAGTAAAATCTCAGGAGCAGATAGACAAGATTATCAAAGCACAGCGTATCGCTGAAAAGGGCTTTGAGCATATGCTTGACTTCATCAAAGTAGGCAGAACTGAAAAAGAGATCCAGCTTGAACTTGACTATTATATGCTCAGAAACGGCGCTGAAGCTTTGTCTTTTGGAACTATAGCACTTTCAGGTGCGAATGCGTCGCTCCCTCACGGCGTACCCTCTGACAAAAAAGTCGAGAGCGGTGAGTTCGTGCTTATGGATTTTGGAGCAACTTATGACGGCTGGCACAGCGATATGACCAGAACTGTATGCGTCGGCAAACCTAGCGACAAAATGAAGTCTGTATACGAAACTGTTCTTAATGCACAGCTTACAGCTCTTGACGCAGTGAAAGCAGGAATGTCGGGCAAAGAGCTTGATAAGATAGCAAGAGACATCATAACTAAGGCAGGCTATGGAGATAATTTCGGTCATTCTCTTGGACACGGCGTGGGCGTTGAGATACACGAAAGCCCCTATGCTTCACCTAGCAGAGAAGATGTGTTGCCTGCAAATTCTATCGTCACAGTTGAGCCGGGCATTTATCTTGAGGGTGAGTTTGGCGTAAGAATAGAGGATTTTGTTGTAGTTACAGAAAACGGCTGTATCAATATGACAAAAGCCCCTAAAGAGCTTATTTGTTTGTAACTTTTTTTGATTTTTTGGCAAAAAAGTTTTCAAAAGCTATTGCAATAAACAAATAAATATGGTAAAATAATTATAGAGGTATGCGGACGTTTTGAACTGTGTACACATTAATTAAGAATGTTTATGGAGGTACTAAATAATGGTAACTGCTGGTGATTTCAGAAACGGCGTGACTTTTGAAGAGGACGGCAACGTAATGCAGATCGTTGAGTTTCAGCACGTTAAGCCTGGTAAGGGTGCAGCATTCGTCAGAGCAAAGGTTAGAAACGTAATTTCAGGTTCTGTTGTTGAAAAGACATACAACCCAACAGCTAAATTTCCAACAGCATATGTTGAGAGAAAGGATATGGAGTATTCTTACAACGACGGCGATCTTTATTATTTCATGGACCCAGAGAGCTATGAGCTTGTTCCTGTAAACAAGGCTGAGCTTTCGGATAACTTTAAGTTCGTAAAGGAAAACATGGTATGTAAGATCCTTTCTTACAAAGGCACAGTATTCGGCGTAGAGCCTCCATACTTTGTTGACCTTGAAGTAACGGAAACAGAGCCTGGTATCAAGGGCGATACAGCTACAAACGCTACAAAGCCTGCAACAGTTGAGACTGGTGCTGAAATCAGAGTTCCTTTGTTCATCAACACAGGTGACAAGATCAGGATCGATACTCGTACTTGCGAGTACATGGAGAGAGCATAAGTTTTAGCCTTTACGGTTTTTAGAAACGGAGGGAATATTATGGAGCTGTCAAAGAAAGTTGCATATTTAAAGGGACTTATGGAAGGTCTTAAAGTTGACGATTCCACAAACGAGGGCAAGATACTGACAATTATGGCTGATATCCTTGATGAGATGTCTGCTACAGTTGAAGATATTGCCGAAGAAGTTGACGAGACAGTTGAGCTTGTTGATACTCTTGATGAGGATCTCGGCGAGATAGAAGATCTCATTTACGGCGACGATGATGATGACGACGATTGCGATTGTGATGATGATTGTTGCTGTGATGATGACTATGACGACGATGATGATGACGCTATGTATGAGTGTGTATGCCCTAACTGCGGTGACACAATAATGCTCGGCGAGAACATTATCGCTGACGGTTCTATTGACTGTCCAAACTGCGGAGAGAGCCTTGAGTTCGATTTTTCAGAAATTGAGGACGAGGACAACGAGGATTAAGCTCATAAAAGTGTTCAGCAAAATTCAATAATGTGTTTCAGGGGTGGTGAAATTCCACACCGGAGGTGATCGATTATATTCGTAAGTCCTCGACCGCAGAAATGCGCTGATTCGGTGAAAATCCGAAACCGACGGTAAAGTCCGGATGGAAGAAACGACAGATCAATTACGCATAAACTGCACCCTGAATTTATTTTCAGGGTGCTTTTGCTTTTGCTGCTGTTTCTCTCGATAATTTTATTATTTGGAGGAATTAAAATGACAAGTGATAACACTATGCCAAGAAATAAAACTTTTACAACAAGAAAAATGGTCATAACCGCCATGCTCAGCGCCATTGCAACGGTCTTATATTATCTTGATTTTCCAGTGCCGCTTATGCCGGGATTTATCAAGCTCGACCTTTCAAACGTTATAGCGCTCCTTGCAGGCTTTTCCACAGGCCCTATAGCAGGAGTTACAGTGTGCCTTATAAAGAACCTTATACAGCTTTTGCTTAAGGGAATGGGCACAACAATGGGTATTGGCAACATTTTCGACTTTGTTACAAGCGCCGCATTTGTACTTACAGCGTTTATTATTTATCACAATCATAAGACTAAGAAAAACGCTGTTATAGGTTGCATTATCGGCACTTTGGTTTTCACAGTGATAAGCCTGCCGCTGAACTATTTTATAGTTTATCCTATATACTTTAAAGCATTTGGCGGAGAAGCCGTTATTCTCGGTATGTATCAGCAGATAATGGGCGGTGTAAAGAATATTTTCACTGCGCTGTGCATTTTTAATCTTCCTTTTACATTCGTTAAAGGAATGATTTGTGCATTGGTCACAATTCTTATTTACAAGCCTTTGTCGCCGATCCTTAAAGGCAGAGACTAGATCATTAATTTATGCTGAACACAAAAAAGCCTTGGCAGGCACATTCCTGTCAAGGCTTTGATATTTGTTATTTACTTAACTGCTTCAAGAAGCTCATTGATCCTGTCAGTCTTTTCCCAAGCAACGTCAAGATCTTCACGGCCCATATGACCATAAGCTGCAAGCTGCTTGTACTGCGGCTTTCTAAGGTCAAGGCTCTTGATTATTGCAGCAGGACGGAGATCGAATACCTTCTCAACTGCTGCCTCGATCATCTCATCAGAAACCTTGCCTGTTCCGTATGTGTCTACCATGATAGAAACAGGGTGAGCAACGCCGATAGCATATGCAAGTTCAACCTCGCACTTCTTAGCAAGACCTGCGGCAACAATGTTCTTTGCAACGTATCTTGCAGCGTATGTTGCGCTTCTGTCAACTTTTGTTGGATCCTTTCCTGAGAAAGCTCCACCGCCGTGACGAGCATATCCGCCGTATGTGTCAACGATGATCTTTCTGCCTGTCAGACCACTGTCGCCCTGAGGACCGCCGACTACAAATCTTCCTGTTGGGTTTACAAAATAAGTAGTATTTTCATCAAGAAGCTCAGCAGGAATAACTGCCTTTATAACGTTCTCAATAATATCTTCTCTTATCTGCTCAAGTGTTACAGCGTCATCATGCTGTGAGGAAACTACAACAGCATCAACTCTCGTTGGCTTGCCGTCGTCATACTCAACTGTTACCTGAGTTTTTCCGTCAGGTCTGAGATAAGGCAGTGTGCCGTTTTTTCTTACCTCTGTAAGCTTAAGAGCAAGCTTATGAGCAAGCGATATAGGCATTGGCATAAGCTCAGGTGTTTCGTCACAAGCAAATCCGAACATGATACCCTGATCGCCTGCACCTGTGTCAAATGCGTTTTCAGCTCTGCCCTCGAGAGCATTGTCAACGCCCATTGCAATATCTGGGGACTGCTTGTCTATTGTTGTAAGAACTGAGCAAGTGTGTCCGTCAAAACCATACTTAGCTCTGTCATAACCAATACCGATAACTGTGTCTCTTACGATCTGTGGGATATCGATTATAGCCTTTGTTGTGATCTCGCCCATGCACATTATGATACCTGTAGTAGTGACCGTTTCGCAGGCAACTCTTGACATTGGATCCTGCTCTAACAGAGCGTCAAGTATAGCGTCAGATATCTGATCGCATATTTTGTCAGGATGTCCCTCAGTAACCGACTCAGATGTAAATAAATACTTTGACATAATAATACCTCTTTTCTGAATATTTGTTAATCTAAAAACAGCCACAAAAAAAGCGCTTCATTCCGAAACGCTTGAAAACACTCAATTTCCTCATCTTTCGGAAATAACCGCAGGATTTAGCACCTTAACTAACGCTAGGTTGCTGGGCTTCACAGGACCTGTTTCCTCCACCACTCTTGATAAGGCTATTTAATTTTAACAAGGTCTATTATACACCATATATCGACTATTGTCAACTGTTTTACACATATTTATAGAATTTTTAAA
>CALEJX010000190.1 GCA_937898375.1 uncultured Ruminococcus sp. | reverse complement strand
TCGCCCCCAAGGGTCTTGATATGAGCGATCCACTCGTCATGCTTCATAGGCTTTGCAAGCTCTGTCATTTGCTGCAAAACAAGCTTTGCGTCGCCTACCAGCGGCAGGTCAACACCGATATTCTTGCCTATCTCCGCAGGGTCGATATCTATATGTATAATCTTTGTAGTTTTCTCCAGTGCCAAAGGTGTTTTAACGGCTCTGTCGCCAACTCTTGCGCCCACAAGGAACAGCACGTCGCACTCGTTCACAGCGGCGTTAGCCATTTTTATGCCGTGCGTGCCTATCATTCCGCAGAAAAGCGGGTCATCATCAGGGAAAACAGAAATGCCCATCATAGTTGTGATAACAGGTATCTGCATAAGGTCGGCAAGCTCTCTCACCTCGTTCTCAGCGTGAGCGGCAAAAACGCCTCCGCCGATACAGATAAGTGGCTTTTCAGCTTCCTCCAAAGCCGCCATTACACGCCTTACCTGAACGTAGTTGCCCTTTGTGGTAGGCTTATAGCTTCTTATCTCGCACTTTTCAGGGTACTCAAAGTCGATAACAGCTTTCTGAACGTCCATAGGGATATCAATAAGCACAGGACCCGGTCTGCCCGTGCCTGCGATATAGAAAGCCTCCTTGAACACTCTTGCGGTGTCCTCAGGGTCTTTGAGAAGATAGCTGTGTTTCACGAACGGCTCAGCCGAGCCTGTAATGTCAGCCTCCTGAAAAACGTCAGAGCCTATCTGGTCGGTATTGACCTGACCTGTTATGCACACGATAGGTATAGAATCCGCATAAGCGGTAGCAATAGCAGTAATAAGATTAGTCGCACCCGGACCTGATGTAGCAATACATACCGCAGGCTTGCCTGAAATTCGTGCATAGCCGTTGGCGGCGTGACCGCCGTTAGCTTCCTGTCTCACGAGCACCTGCTTGATGTCGTTTTCAGCATCCAGCAAAGCGTCATAGAAAGGACAGATAGCAGCTCCGGGATAGCCAAAGACGACTTTTACGTTCTCAGCTTTCAAACATTCAACCATAGCCTGACTTACAGTCATTTTCATAATAAAGTCGCCTCCATTAAAATTTCATTCCGCACCTTTTTCATCAGCGTGAAAAAGAAGTACAAAACTGAGAATTATTATACCATATTTATATGATTTCGTCAAGTATCGTGAGCACACGGCAAATATTTTAGGGACAAAAAATATTTTTCGCAAAAAACGAAAAAAATTGAAAAAAGGGGTTGACAAGATAAATGAACTATGCTATAATAATTAAGTCGCTGAGAGAGAACGACGCGAAACAATAATTAATGTGGACAGGTGTCCGAGTGGTTTAAGGAGCTGGTCTTGAAAACCAGTGATACGGCA
>CALEJX010000189.1 GCA_937898375.1 uncultured Ruminococcus sp. | reverse complement strand
CACACCCGTGGCGTTAGTCTTTGATGATGAGGACAAATGCCCCATGCTCACCTTGGCGTTTTTCAGCTTCAATTCTGTGTGCATATAGCTGTTTAAAGAGCTGTCAAGGTCCCATACAGTTGTGCTTGCGGCAAAAAGTCTTGACTTTTTTTCATAGAATGTGGGTCGCAGGTCGCTGTAGGTTAGAAAGCGCATGGGCGAAGTTCTGTCTTTGTTGAGAAAATAGTAGACACAGCCTGCATATTCGCCGCTGACAGTTCTTGTACCTATAGGCAGGATATGGAGCGTTCCCTCATAGTCGGTGTATTCTCTGCGGAAAGTGCCAAGCATTTCTTCAGTAATATCAGCTTTTATAAGCTTGTTCATGCCGTCTGCATACTCAAATATTTTATGGGTGAACACCTGTGGGCTGAATGAAGCTCGTCTTGATACGCAGTCTTTTAGGCGTACGCCAAGCTCACGCATTTGTCTTTCTGCTTCAGCCATTCTTAGAGCGTGGCAGGAAACTGCGGCAAGTTCAAAATTATCAGGGTCGCTTTCTTCGGCCCTTACAAGCCCTCGGGCAAATATCACTGACATTATCTTTATGCACCGTGTGGCACATTCTTTTATCTTTCTTTGTGTATCTCGAGAAAGCGAGTTTGTTTCAAGCTGGTCGGGAAGTTCACTTTCTGCTTGTTCAGGCTCAGAAACTTTGACTTTGGTGATATCTGCTTCGTCATACTGAGGCAGCTGTGCTTTAAGAATCAGTATGGCCGTGATTATGTGTCGGCACATTCCTCTTGAAACACAACTGCATTGGCTTTCTTCAAGTGGCGCTTTTATGGTGCAAGTTTCATCACCGATTTTTACGGTGTATGTTCCGTCGCTTTTTTCAGCCGAAAGGGTCACGTTTTCTGCTTCTTTCAATGCACGCTTGTAAATGCCCTTGTTTGAGATTTCTATAAGGGTCTGCTCGTTTGCAATGGCAAGCTGTTTGTCAATGACGTCCAAGTTGTCACCTCCTAGGCGAATATTTTTCCGATATAATCCCCAAGCTTATCAGGGATAAGACCGCCGACAAATGCGCCCATATCTGCAAGCTTTTGACCTGTTGCCTTGTCGTATGCAGGGTCGGCGTTCTCATCAAGGGCGGTAAGGAACGAGAGATGTGCGCCGCTTGTAATTATGTTTTTGCTGACGTTCATAAGCTGTGCTTCACTGCCGCCCTCGTAAAGGTCTGTCACCACGATAACGCAAGTGTCACGGGGCGTAAGGATAAGGCTTTCGCAGTAGGTAAGGGCTTTGGCGATATCCGTTCCGCCACCAAGCTGAACGCTCATTATGGTCTGCGCAGGGTCGTCGGCATGGTCAGAAAGGTCAACAATGCTTGTGTCAAATATGATAAGCTTCACCTCTGCAAAGGGCAGTTCGGAAATTATCTGTGCCATTACTGCACTGTAGATCACCGAGCCAAGCATTGAGCCGCTCTCGTCTATGGCTATGATAATGCGCTTTTTATTATGCTTTTTCACACGTCCGCTGAA
>CALEJX010000188.1 GCA_937898375.1 uncultured Ruminococcus sp. | reverse complement strand
ACTGCAGATAAAAACATCGGTACAGAAATGTTGAACTGGCTGCGAGGACCTCGTCCTCTGAACGGACAGGAGATCTCGTTTTTAAACGATCGCTTTCGTGACGGAAAGACCTATCTGCCGTTCACCTATTTTGCAGGGGCTACGCCTGAAAACAACTATACGCCTGCATGCCCATACACGATCACGGTGGAGAGCAACCATGTTTCAGGTGAAGAAGCAGGTTATATGAAGCTTTTTATCCCATGCGGTGGAGCAGATGATCCACGCCCTGTGAAGCTTCGCCAGCGTGGCAGCGACGGAAAGTGGTTTCTGTGGGAGCAGTATCTGCTGACAGGTGTGCGCATGCCAAAAGCCTCTGACCCATGGGCATGACGGTGAAATTTGCCATAAAATCAAAACACGTCAGAAAGTGTTTTAGCATATAAGAAAAAGTCTCGTAAACAACGTGTTTACGAGACTTTTTGGCGGAGAAGGAGGGATTCGAACCCTCGATGAGCTATTAACCCATACACGAGTTCCAGTCGTGCGCCATAAACCGGGCTAGGCGACTTCTCCAGTTTATTATTTTCATATGTGCCGCACTATCTAAGCGACTTTAATATTATACCATATCATTTCCAACTTGTCAAGACATTTTTCAAACTTTTTTGCTCTTTTGTTTCTTGCAACCCTGTTCAGAAAAATATGATTCTCATGTTTTATTCATTTAACCATATTCTGAAAAGTTTTCATTTTATTAGTTTTCTGAACATTCTATCGAAAATTTTCGCAATCCAGAAAACGTTTAAGTGAATCGTTTGGACAATTTGTAATATTTTTAGCAAAAAATCCTCATTAATAATATCAAAATAGCTTAATCGTTTTAAACCAAAAATAAAAATGCCGTTAAAATGTTTGCGAAAATTTACAAAATGCCTTTGACAAATCAAACCAAGTGTGCTATACTGTCTTTAGCATTAACTGTGGCGCAGTACGTTTAAAAGCGTCTTTATGGAGAAGGTGAGACATTTTGAGAAGAAAACGCATTGGTGTGATATTGTCTGAAGCTGAAAGCTATTATCAGGAGAGGATCCTGAAAGGCATAATGACTAAGGCTTTTGAACTTGATTATGATGTGCTTATCTTCACAAGCTTTGTTAAACAGTCATTTTTGCAGGACTTTGCCTTTGGCGAAAGACAGATATATGACGCAATAAATTATGATAAGCTTGACAGCGTTATAGTCTTGGCTGATACACTTAAAATGCCGGGGCTTTTTGATAAAATATGCAGGGATATAGACGAGAAATGTCATGTGCCTGTGGTTTTCGTTGACGGCAGATATAAGGACTATGAAAGCATTTATACCCGTGATGAGATACCTTTTATGCACCTGATAGAACATCTTATCGAGGTCCATGGGTGCAGGAAGATAATGTTTTTGAGCGGTCCTCTGGAGGTCGCCACTACTCGTGAACGGCTTGCAGGTTATAAGCGTGCCCTTGAAAAGCATGGCATAGAGTATGACGAGGAGCTTGTCTGCTTTGACGGCGGATTTTGGTATGATAAAGCCGCTTCGGTGGCAAATAATATTATTTACGGCAGACGTAAAAAACCTGACGCTATCGCCTGCTGCGGCGACTATATGGCGATAGGCGTTGTGCATGAGTATCAGAAAAATGGTCTTAGAGTGCCTGAGGATATGATAGTCGCAGGCTATGACGCAATTGACGAGGCTATCGAGTGCGTGCCTGCCATTACTTCATGTTCACCGCCGCTTTTTGAAACAGGCGTGAACGCCGTTATCACTGTTGACGCACGCATAAGAGGCGTTGAGCCGCAGGGTCTTATGGAGGACGGCGGCAAGGTGGAGATAGGAGCTTCCTGCGGCTGTCATGAGGATTACAGCTACACAAAGCGTGACCATTTGTCTGCACAGGATAAGATAAACTATCATGATTTTCTCGACAGCAACATGATGGAGGATATGGCGTGCGCTAAAAACTCCGATGACCTTATGGCAAAGATACAGTATTTTCTCTATCTTATTCTCGGTCAGAAAAGATATTATCTCTGTCTTAATGAGGATTGCCTTGGTGAGCATGAGATAGTGGGCGAGATGTCTGCTGTGCTGGAAAGCTATACTGACAACATGGTGCTTAATATAAGAAGCGTTGAGGGAAACAACAGAACTGTCTCCATGAGGTTTTTGACCGCAAAGAGATCTTTCCTGACCTTGACGAGGAGCGTCCAACACCTTATGCTTTTTTCTTGACCCCTGTACATTTTATCAGGCGTTGCTATGGCTATGCTATACTCTCTTACGGAAATGATGTAAAGACTATCGATATCACCTACCGCAATTGGACAAAGCACGTCAATAACGCCCTAGAGTCTATGAGGATACAGAATTCTATAGCTAATCTCGCAGTGCGTGACGCTTTGACAGGCGTTTATTCAAGAACAGGTATCGAGAGAAATATCCAGTCTCTTGTGGACAGAATGTCAGACCCCAAAAACAAGTTCTTTATCGCTATCGGCGACCTTGACGGTCTTAAGAAGATAAACGATAATTTCGGTCATAACAGTGGTGACGTTGCTATAAAAGCCATTGCGGACGCATTTATGGCTTCGGCAAAAAATCATGAGATATGCGCAAGGATAGGCGGCGACGAGTTCGTTATAATAGGCTGTAATGACTATAGCGACAACTATCCCGAACGCTTTGCCGCAAGAGTCCATGACAGGTTGGAGGTATACAACAAGTTTGCAGACAATGAGTTTGAAACGGCTGTTAGCATAGGCGGAGTGTGCAGACGCATAACTGATATCCACGAACTTGAGGATATGTTTACGCAGGCTGACAAGATAATGTATGCAAACAAAAAGGAAAGACATAAAAACAGAAAATAGCTATACATAAAATATTGTACATTGGAACGGGCGGTCGCTGATCGTCCGTTTTTTTGCGCTGTGAGAGCCGCCGTCCCCCCTTGACTTATAGGCGCAAATGTAGTATAATGTAAAAGTTAAGGCGGTTTTCTGCCTGTTAGTAAGACGATTTTTTTTCGGAAAGGAAATGGATAATAAAATGGCTAAAGCTAAAAAAATAACGGCTGCACTTACTGCCGCATTGATTTGCACCGCAAGCCTTACAGCA
>CALEJX010000187.1 GCA_937898375.1 uncultured Ruminococcus sp. | reverse complement strand
GATGTTTTTATCTGCAGCATAGGCGCATAGTGCAAGGACGGTCAGAGCCGCCGTTTTATAAGGCGTGTCAAGGCTGGCTTCCGGAAACGCCTGTAATTCAGCAAGTCTCTCCGGCAATGCCGTGAAAGTAAAATTTTCACGCTTATTTCCGATCGACTGGGCAGCGGTATCTGCCACCTGATTTACCGTGTTTTTAAGATTGTCAAAGATACTCATAAATATCGCTCCTTTATATACTTTTATTAAAATTTACCGCCTTTGTATGAACGACAGTGTATTTATTTTGTTATCTGCCCTATGAATGTCACCAGAAGTTCACGAAGCCAATGGGCATTTTCACCATTAAAGCGGTCGGTAAAGCGTTCGCCGTTCTCCACCCAGCTGATCTCCACGCAGCTATTGGCGGCGTCTAAAAGATAGATGTCGGGCGGCGAATATGGCGGCAAAGAAATGGTTCGCAGCATTAACGCCAGTTCATTCCACTGCTCCTCCGTGACAGGCACATCTCTGTGTTCCACATAGTCGCCGTCCAACGTTCGAAACTCACAGTTCAGAAAATGCCCCTCCGCTTCCGTATCCCACTGCGCCGCACCAAAAGAAAATACAAAACATTCATCTGCATTGGAGTGTGATCGGCTCCAAAAAAATGAATATAACAGCTTGCCGCAGTGCGGCGTTACACTGTTTCTGCACATACCATTCTGCTTCTTTTTATGTTATCCTGCGCCAAGGACGTTCCATGTGTCATTAACCGCATCATATGAATAGATGAGGTTGTCACACACGCCGTAATAAAATTCCCGAACGAACTGATCATCGTGTTCCGTTCCAAGGGCAAAGATCCAACAGGAGCGCCCGTCTATGATCTGGGTTTGACCTGTGTATTGCAGGCTCATTCCCATTTCTGTGTAATATCGCACCTCGTCCGCCTCCGAAAGAAGTCCATAGGCAATGATCACATCGTTATCATAATTTTCACTGCTGTCATCAGCGTATATGGAAGAGTCACAGACATCAGGGTCATCAGATCGACCGTCTTTTTCGGAGGACATTGGGTAAACGTAATTGGCTGCTCTCGTCTATGGCTTTATGCAAAGACGATAATTTTATATCTCCCTGTTCGTCTTCATCAGATGAAACATCATCAGAGCTGTTGCTTGAAGTTTCAGAAGATCTTTCTGAGCAGGTAGAGGGATCTTCAATGTATTCAGAAGAATTTTCAGCATTTTGGTATGGCTCTGACGTACACCCCGAAAACATTGCAAACGCCAGCAGAAATACCCACATAGCGTTTCTTTTGAACTTCATTTTGTTCGCCCCCTTTCATTGACCTTGCCAGACCTATCAGCCCTCAAACGCTGTCAAAGCGGCGTCAGCACGGGCTTTCAGCTCTGAACGGTCGCCGTAAATGGCGGCATCTAATGCTTCCAAAGCAGAGTTTGTTTTGGTATCTGCGGTGCTATCCCCCTTAACAGAACCGCTCACCGCAGAAGTAATGTTTTTGATAGCTTTGATTTGACGTTTGCTGTTGTTTATGGAGTTGCCCAAAGTCTTTTGAATACCAAAAAGCTCGTTAAAATACTTTTCCACTGCCTGACAATCGAAAGCTCTGTCATAACGCACACGGAAATCGGAAAGACCATAGGTGTTGCGAAAGGCGTAGTGTATGTAATACTCGGTCTGCTCTTTATTGTTTACTGTTTTTGTCTCCTTTTCGGTCTCATAGCACACCAGGTCGTCTAGACGGAATACGCAGGCATGCTCGCTCTTGCCGAAGTTCATGAATTTATAGCGTGTTTCAAGCAAAGCCACCAAACCTAGACTAGGTGCCACGATCATAGGCTGATAGCGGCGCTCCGGCTTTTCATTCTTATCCTTTGACTTGAGACGAGGACCGAAAAGCTGCTCCCATATCTTTGTTCCTCGCTCTACCTGAGCCACATGCTCTTTGTACTCAGGCAGAGTGGCGTTTACGAAGTCAAAATACTTGATCAGTGCTTTTTTACAACAAACCTTACGGCAGAGATAATTTCCGTCTGCCAGTTTTTGAGACTGAAACACATTTATGCTTGCTCCACATATCGCACAATTTTTTGCCATAATAGTTTCCTCCTTAACTTGGACTAAATGCCTTTTTTTGATACTGGTTCTCTCATAAATACCATGTGAGATAACAATGGTATAAGGGGTCGGTCAACAGACATCTTCCCTTCCGAAAGGCACATCTCACAAATATGGATATGTACCTTTCGGAAAGGGACTTGCGAACAAGTCCTTTCCTCTTATGTGAGACGGCTCAGACGCCGTCTTTGAAATCAAGTATCTTTATGCTTTATTCGTTTTGCGCTTCTTGGAAAATACTTTTGCCGCTGCCAAAGCGCCGCCTGAGATGAGTGTCAGTGCGAACCACAGGGATATATCGGAGCGGCTTCCTGTTTGTGGGGAACTCGGTCCGTCATGCTCCTCAGTTTTTGCAGGATCGGTACTTTCACTTGTACTGTTTGGCTCGGTCTTGTCAGCCGTACTGCTGTCGGTGAGCTTGGCGATCTCGGTATTCTCGTTGCGTTTATATCCGCAAACGGAACATTCCTCGTGCTTCAAGCCCGTTTCTGTCTTAGTGGCTTCCTTGTCAGTCTTCCATGCAAAGGTATGTGCCGCAATCTCTGCCTTGTCGCCACATTCACACTCTTTCCAGTGGTTATCTTCGTCAGACTTCCAGCTGTCGCCATAGACATGGCTGTGGCTCAGATCAGCATTTTTGTAGGTCGCTTCGACCTTAACGTCTGCGTCAAGCATAGTGAAAGTGGTGGTCGCACTGTTTACATCGGCAACAGTAACGCCGCCCTCAAGCACTTTCTCCATGCAGGTATAACAATATTGCGCACTGGTCTTTCCTGCCGTTGTGCAGGTCGGGTCTATCTCATTATGGTCATAATCATAGAAGATAGGGCCAGTATGTCCCTTTTTCATCTCGGTCACATAGCCTTTTCTAATGAACTTTCCGCAGTTCTTG
>CALEJX010000186.1 GCA_937898375.1 uncultured Ruminococcus sp. | reverse complement strand
ACGCAAGACTTTTAGCTGCAAACAATATAAAAGATTATATTCATGAAGGCAGCATATCTATTCCAAGCGGTGATATAGATCTTAATGGATATTCTTATTATCCTGTTGATACAGGCGGATGTGAGATCAACAATGATACGACCTTTACTTTTTACAACAAGGAATTTAATGATTCTGAAAAATCGAAAAATGGAAACACTGACAATTATTCTCGTACCACGTCAGCTAAGTCCCAGCATTATATGATGCAGAGCGGTATTTTCAGAAATTGTAACAGTTCTACTAATAATCCACTTAGCATAACAAAAAATTATCATTAAAAGGAAATGTTAGCATGGTCGGTAGCGGCTCGGGTGCATTGGTTTGCGGTTCTGTAACTAATGGTAATAGCAACATGAGAAGAGCTGTCAATGTTACTGCTAGAGGCAGCATTGTTCTTGATGATCTGTATGTGAATGACAGTATAACTATGGGTTCTTATGTTTCTTTGCTTATAAATAAGATAGGAAGCATGACAGATATCACCATATAGAATGTGTCACAGAAAAAGCACAGTATGACCGCTGAAAAATATTACAAAGGCGGTCAGGATTATGCCGCAACAAGCCTTATAGGCAACGTGGGAAGTGAAACTGGAGAAAATATCTCTCTGACTTTCTCGAATATCAAGCTTGACGCAAGTGAAAATAATTCAATTTTCAAAAATGCCACTTTGCTTGAAAGCTTTCAACATTCTGACGGCGCAAGTTCTTCTGCAATATACAACTATACATGGGAGGAAGATTGGGGCAAAGACTCCGCAGGAAATGTTAAGCATAACGTAACATACGGAAAAGAAGTGTCTGACACCATAAAGAATGTTGACGCAGAGGGTGTGAGCAGGCAGAACAAATATCATGGTGATTGGAGTAAAGACGATAGATATACTTCGCCTGATGAAAATAACAGAACAACTGAATATGACTTTAGTGAATACAGACCATATGTTGCTAAATCGTATAATACCACCGGAAACTATGATGAGATAGATGTAAACCTTGAGCGACCGCATCTTATCAAGGGCTGTGGAACATATTCAGATCCATATGTTATTGACGCTTCGACCATTGCAGAGGTCGCACGAGTTATCAGTCCAAATGATCCTACGAATGGCTGGGAAGTCAACTATAATGCAAATGTATCGGCAGATAAAGCGACTGTTGATCCTAGTAGCGCTTTATGCACTGACGATAACACTAAGCATGAGAAATATATTTATGATGAAAGCACAGGGTACTTTGTAAGTGAAAACAATTCAAAAAAGGTCTCCAAAGAAAATATGCTTAAATATCTTTGCGAGGCTTACTATGAGATAGATGATGATATTACCCTCAGCAAAGACTATGCGGGTCTTGGCGGAACTTCAATCCAATATGTTTTCAGAGGTGTTATCGTTGGACAGGAGAAAGAAGACGGAACGTATCCAACTATCACCAATAAGTCTGCAAGCCCTCTCATAAAGTTCAGCAACGGAAGTGTTGTAAAAAATATCAATATAAATTATACCAATGATGTAATGCTCTCAAAAAACAATAATAAATTAAACTATAGTACTGAAAAAACAAAGTATTATGGCGGAGTTATGGGTGTTGTGTTCGGCGGAGATAATATCATTGATAATGTCAAGGTAACAAATCCGCAGATAAACTTTGCTGATACAAATAATAGTTACAATCATCTTATCACAGCAGGCGGTTATGTTGGCGCTATCGTTTACGGCGGAGTTATTTTCAGAAATATGAGCAACGTTGCCAAGGATAGTGCGCTTACCACTGACAATACTACGGCTGTGGGCAAAGATGTGTATACAAACCTTTTTGTCAATCCATATGT
>CALEJX010000185.1 GCA_937898375.1 uncultured Ruminococcus sp. | reverse complement strand
CAAGGACGCAATAGTAAAAATTCTTTCCCTTGTTATAATAGGCATACTGCTTTTTATAATGGATTGGCGGCTTGCGCTTATGACAGTTTTGCCTGTGCCGATAGTTTTCATAATAGTACAAAAGCTTTTTGACGCTATGGCGATACGCTACACAAAGGTATGGAAAAACGGCGTTTCTCATGGCGAGACATTGCACGATATTTTAAACGGCATAAGAGTTGTAAAGTCCTACGGCAACGAGGTGAGAGAGATTCAGCGCTACACAGAATGTTCCGAACGTTGGGCGAAAAGCTGTGTCCGTGCGGAAATGATGTGGTATCTCACTATTCCTGCTTCGGAATTTATACTCACCATAGGAAACTTTTTCGTGCTATAT
The DNA here is from genome assembly GCA_937898375.1 of uncultured Ruminococcus sp. Lineage (GTDB taxonomy): Bacteria > Bacillota > Clostridia > Oscillospirales > Ruminococcaceae > Hominimerdicola. The sequence continues at coordinate 8,590 of CALEJX010000185.1, read as the reverse complement.
TTCGGCGGAAACATGATACTCGACCACACCATGACATTAGGTCAGCTCATACAGTTCACCACTTATGTTGCGATGCTTTACGAGCCTATACGCTGGCTCATACAGATACCGAGAAATCTTGCTGACACCTCAGTTTCTGCAGGCAAGGTCTTTGAGATACTTGACGAGGACACGGACGTTCGTGACTGCGATGACCCTATCGACCTTGACATCAAAGGCGATATCGAATTTGACGGCGTTTATTTCGGCTACAAGGTATACAATCCTGTGCTGAAAGACATAACCTGCAAGATAAACAAGGGCGAGATGATCGGCATTGTAGGTCATTCAGGTGTGGGAAAATCTACAATGATAAATCTTATTCTCAGGCTTTATGATTGCACGCAGGGCGAAATACGCATTGACGGGGTGAACATAAAGAATATTGCACAGCATAGCCTGCGTTCACAGGTTGGCGTGGTGTTGCAGGAGACTTTCCTTTTTGACGGAAACGTACTTGAAAATATAGCATATGCAAAGCCTGACGCTACCTTTGAGGAGGTAATAAGGGCGGCGAAAATTGCAAACGCACATGATTTTATCACAAAGCTCCCTGACGGCTACAACACCCGTGTGGGCAACAAGGGATATCAGCTTTCGGGCGGCGAACGCCAGCGAATAGCCATTGCAAGGGCGATACTCCATGACCCTAAGATAATAATACTTGACGAAGCGACGGCTTCTCTTGACACTCAGACGGAGAAGCAGATACAAGACGCATTGGGCAAGCTCACAAAGGGCAGAACTACTATCGCAATTGCTCACAGGCTTTCCACCCTCAGCAACGCCGACAGGCTTATCGTTCTTGACAAGGGCAGGCTTGCAGAGTTCGGCACTCACGCCGAACTTATGCAGAAAAAAGGCGTTTACTACAAACTTGTTATGGCTCAGCGCCAGACCACAAAAATGAAAAAAGCCCAGCCTCAGACCTGCTAAGCACTTGACATTATCACGGCAATGTGGTAAAATACAATAGTAAAATCTCATATTCGGGGAATGATGTTCTCCCCTGGGAAACCTAAACCGCTTATTAAGCTGATGACTTCTGTTTTTACGCAGGAGTTGTCAGCTTTTTTTATTTTTGGAGGTATAATTATGTTGTTTTCATTGGCTGTAATTTTTCTTGTGGGGCTGTCAGCCGCCGCCATTTTTCAAGCTATCGGTCTGCCGAGAATAATCGGTATGCTTGCAACGGGCATTCTCACAGGCACTTACGTTCTCGACCTGCTCGACCCTAAGATACTCGGCATATCCTCAGAGCTTCGGCAGATAGCCCTTATCATTATTCTTATCAAGGCGGGGCTGTCCCTCAACTTATCTGACTTAAAAAAGGTGGGCAGACCTGCGGTCATGATGTCATTCCTGCCTGCAAGTTTTGAGATATTGGGATATTTTATTCTTGCGCCGCTGCTTCTTGGGATAAACCACACGGAAGCCGCCGTTATGGGTGCAGTGCTTGGTGCAGTATCCCCTGCGGTGGTAGTGCCGAGAATGGTCAAGCTTATGGAAGAAAAATACGGCACTGAAAAAAGCATACCGCAAATGATACTTGCAGGGGCTTCATGCGACGATATTTTCGTTATCGTGCTGTTCTCCACATTCGTCACAATGGCGCAGGGCGGCTCTGCAAAGGCGGCGGATTTTCTCAATATCCCTGTGTCAATAATCCTCGGAGTGCTTTTAGGCTCACTGTCTGGATTTGTGCTTTTCTATATTTTTGAGATATCATACCGCAAGGGTCACAAAATAAGAAACAGCACAAAGGTCATTGCTATTCTAGGCTTGGCGTTTCTGCTCATGTCAGTGGAAACATTTGTTAAGCCTTATGTGGCAGTATCGGGACTTCTTGCAGTTGTGGCAATGGCTTGCGTGATAAAAATAAAGGCAGACAAAAGCGTGTCTGCAAGGCTTTCAGAAAAGTTCGGCAAGCTTTGGATAGCCGCCGAAGCTGTGCTTTTCGTCCTTGTGGGTGCGGCGGTGGATATACGTTATACCCTCACGGCAGGTGCGGCGGCTGTGCTTCTTATTTTCGGAGCGCTTATTTTCAGAGCCGTGGGCGTATGGATATGTCTTCTTGGCACAAAGCTGACCCTGAAAGAAAAGCTTTTCTGCATAACAGCATATCTGCCAAAGGCGACAGTGCAGGCGGCTATCGGCTCAGTGCCGATGTCCCTTGGTCTGCCCTGTGGAAAAATAGTGCTTTCCGTGGCTGTGCTTGCAATTCTTATCACCGCACCTCTCGGGGCTATCGGCATTGACCGCAGTTATAAAAGGCTTCTTGTACATGAGGAGTAAAGTGGCGTAAAACAGGCGTTTGCGGCACTCTCTGCACATTTTATGAGGGAATAGATTATGATTTTGCACATTTTCATAGCGAATATTTTAAGTTTTTACTCATTTTCCGAAATATTCTGATGACATTGCATAAAAAACGACATGACCCAAATCAAGGTCATGCCGTTTTTCATATAAAATTACCTCCTATCCTTTGACAACGCCCACTGTGAAAAGCTTCTTTATAGGCGTGGTCAGGTCACTTTGATTTTTCATAACAACATCTATATCCTTGTAAGCAAAGCGGCACTCCTCAGCCACATCTTTCTTGCTGGTCTTTCCAAGCACCACGTTTCTTTGCTTGAGGTCTACCATAACAGACTCAACGGAGAATTTCTCCTTTGCGCCTGTGCGTGAATAGCTTCTGCCTGCACCATGAGATGAAGTCAAAAAGCTTTCAGCCTTGCCCATGCCCTTGACTATATAGCTGTTTGAGCCCATAGAGCCTGGGATTATGGCGACTTCGCCCTCTGCCGCATGGATAGCGCCTTTTCTGTGCACCCACACATTCTCGCCGTAATGATTTTCAAGTGCGGCATAGTTATGATGACAGTTTATCTCGTCGCTATAATTTGGTGTGATATCGGTGTATTTCTCCACCTGCTCTGTGAAAATATTCTTTACCTTTTCAAGCATTACCTCTCTGTTTTCAAAAGCAAAGTCCATTGCAAGCTTCATCCAGTTAAGATATCTCTGACCCTCGTCTGTATCACAGGGAGAAAAGGCAAATTATACTCCGACGGAACAGCAGAAAAATACTTATCGTTCATTTCATGGGCTATCTTGTTGAAATACTGACCTATCATGTTGCCGAACATTCGGCTGCCCGAATGGAGCATTATACAAGCCATGCCCTTTTCGTCCTCTTGTATCTCGATAAAATGGTTTCCTCCGCCCAGCTAGCCAACGGAATAATATCCCTGCTCGATAAATTTTATCAGTTCGCTGTCAGCATTGTATCTTTCTATCTCGCTTTGCGCCTTATCAAGCACGGCAGAAGCTTGCGGCTTGCCGTAATGACTAAAGCCCACCGGTATAGTGTGGAGTATATTTCCTACTATCACCTTTATAAGCTCGCCGCTTCCCGTCATGGTGTCACGGAGAACGTTCACAGGGATATCTGTCTGCACAAAAGCCATTCCACAGCCTATATCAACGCCAACTGCATTTGGGATAACAGTATTTTTGCAGGCTATCACACCGCCTATAGGCATTCCCTTTCCTGTATGCGTATCAGGCATCAATGCGATATGATCATGGGCGAATGGAAGATTTGCAAGGTTTATTGCCTGCCCAAGACAGCTTTCCTCGATATCGTCTATAGACTCTGTCCATATCTTGATAGGCACGAGCATTTTATCTTTATCATAATATTCAAACATTTTGTATACCTCCTATTTTTGCTGTTGTATGTATTATAGCAGATAGATACAGAATAATCATATAAAAAAAGGTGCGAGGTTTTGTTATGTATTGCAAAGCGAGTATAGATTTGGTATAATGATATCAAAGGAGGTGTTCTGAATGGCGGTGTATTCTGAGCTTATAAAGAATTTTGAGAAGATAAGAGAATATGTGCGTGATTTCTATATCTTTGGGTTTCACACAAGAGAAAGCTTTGACGCAAAAAGCAAGCGCACCTATGACAACGAGAAGCGCAGGATAGAAAGCTGGCTTTCAAACCACGTTCATACTTCTTTGGAGAGTCATAAAAAGAAAGTATCTGTGCAGGTGGATTCGGGCAACATTTTTCAAAATCCTTTGTATCAATGCTACCGTTCAAAAACTTTTACGGACAATGATATCCGTTTGCACTTTATTTTAATGGACGCTCTTGAAGATAATGCCATGTCGGTATCGGAGATAGCCGACTATATTTCGGAAAGCTACGGCATGGTAATAGATGTGCAAATAATCCGTATCAAGCTAAAGGAATATGTAAAAGAGGGCTTGGTGTCGGAGGTCAGAAACGGAAGAAATATCCTATACACCAAAACTGGCTGCTACGCTGACGATATCACAAGCCGATATAAGGGTTTTGAGGATATGATAAAATTCTTCTCTGAGGAAAACCCTTTCGGCGTGGTGGGCAGCTTTATCATGGATAAGCTGGATGCGAAAAATAATATTTTTGTACGCAAACACGCTTATATGGTGCATACCCTTGATGACGAGGTGCTTCTTGATATCATGGGGGCAATGGAGCAGAAAAAAGCTGTTTTGCTATCCTGCGTAAGCCGAAAGAACGATAAAAAGCATGAAATAACAGCCGTTCCGCTAAAGATACACTGTTCTGTGCAGACAGGCAGAAATTATCTTATTATGTATTTTGTAAGGCAGAAGCGCCTGATGTCTGTAAGGGTGGATTCCATAGTGAAAGTGAAGCCCCTTGATGTGGTCGCTGACTATGATAAATATTACAGATATTATGAGGACAACCGCAGATCTTTATGGGGAACGAGCTTTGGAAAAGCACGCAAATACGGACAAAAAGAGCATATCCACATGGAGATAGCGGTAGACGAAACAAAAGAAATGTATGTGGTGAAGCGTTTAGAGCGTGAAAAGAGATGCGGAACTGTCACAAGAATTTTCAACGGGCTTTACGCCTTTGATATCGACCTTTTCGACGCAAATGAAGCTTTCCCATGGATAAAAACATTTATCGGCAGGATAGTGGCATTTGAAACAACTAATGAGGAATTGCAGGATAAATTTAATTCGGATATTGCAAGGCTTTATGAGATATACGGAGGTGCTGATAAATGAAACTGTTTTCGGAAATATACAGCACCTATTACAACATAACGGAGAAAATACTGAAAAAGCACACTGTCACAAAGGCTGAGATAACAGATATCATCAGGCAGAACGGCTTTTCTGAAAGCGTCCTTTTTCTTGAGCCTAAGCTCACAGGTGAGAACGGATATGGGCTGCTGAAAAAAGAGGATAGCGTATACAAGTCTATCCTAAAAAAAGAGCCCCATATCCCGCTAACTACTCTTGAAAAAGAGTGGCTTTGTGCGGTGTTAAGCGACCCGAGAAGCGGTCTGTTTCTTGACACTGAGCAAAGGTCGCAGTTGGAGAAATTGTTGGGAGCAAAAAAAAATATATCAAAGAGACTTTTTGACCTGCTTTGACCAATATTCTGACGGCGACGATTTTCATGACCCACAATACATACAGCATTTTCGTGATATCCTCTCGGCTATCCATGGCAAAAAGCTTATCAAGATAAGCTTTCAAACAAGAAAAGACAATCGCATCACACACTATTTTCTGCCCACAAAAATTGAATACTCTGCCAAAAACAACAAGTTCAGGGTATATGTAAACCGATACAAAAAGCGCAGAATGGTTGACAGCGGCATTATAAATCTCTCGCAGGTCACGCTTACTGAGCCGACAGATATGACGCCTGAGAATATTTTAACTGTCACAGATAAGAAAAAGCAGACGACAATAAAGATACATAATGAGCGAAATGCGGTAAATCGTTTTATGCTGGAATTTGCAGAGCTTGAAAAAGAGTCGGTTTTTGATGAGGACAGCGGCGAATGTATCGTTTCTATTAAATATGATGAGCAGAATGAAAATGAGATAATAATACGTTTGCTATCTTTCGGACCTGTGGTGGAGGTGCTTTCACCACATAATTTTCGCAGAAAAGTCAAGGAGAGGGTGGACAGGCAATTTGCTTTGATGAAAAAATAAGGAGCTTGGGATAATTCCAAGTTCCTTATTTTTGTCTATCGTTCTGTTAAAAGCGCTTATAAACTCTGTGCAAGAAATTCCTTTCCTGCCTTATCGGTATCGAGTATCGCCTTGATAAACTTTTCTTCTGTAGGCTCGCCAGGGACATAATTCCACTCAACAACGCTTGCCGCCTTATGTGCAATGGCTGGTACGTCTTCTTCTGTCAGGGCTATCTCGTCCAAAGTGCATGGCAGACCTATACTGCGGTTGAACTCAAAAATGCGCTGACGTTCTTCAACCTGCTCGTCATATGTAAGCAGGCAAAGCACACCGAATGAAACTATCTCTCCGTGGAGGTGGTCATGCTCGCACTTTGGAAACAGCGAAGCACCATAGTAAACGCAGTGGGCAAGAGATGAATTGTAATAGTAATCGTCCTTTGGATCGGGATTGTTCTGATGAACAGTAAAGTTTGAAACAAGTCCTGCTGTGATGATTATATCAAGGGCAACCTGCTCGATATCCTTTGAAGAAATGTTGTTTCTGCAATCCTCCAGAGCCTTTTTGCCGTAGGATATAAGCGGCTCAGTGCAGGCTGCCGCAAGGACTTTGCCGAGCAAAGGCGTATGGGTCATATCCTTATCACGGCAGGCAAAGACCACCTCGTACTCTTTGCTGAGAGCGTCGCCAATACCAGCCCAGAACAGCTTTTCAGGCGACTCTGCGATTATCTTTGTGTTGATAAAAGTATGGAGTGCAGGGGCTTTGAGATAAGCATACTCCTTGAAAGTGCCGTCGGCATTATAGATAACAGATATTGCCGTACAAGAAGCGCAGTTTGAAGCAAGGGTCGGGAAAGTGAAAAACGGCTTGTCCATTCTGTCACAAAGGGTCTTTACAGTATCAACGGCACGTCCGCCGCCAACGCCAAAGACCATATCCGCATTTTGCACCTCCGGCATAGCCTTAAGCTTTTCAATATTCTCGTTATTTGAGTCGCCGCCATACCATATAAAGTCTGTTATCTCAAGGTCAGAGCCTTTGAGCGCCGCAAGCAGTTCAGGCTTAGCCTTTTCCATAGCGGTCTTGCCGCCGATAACAACAGCGGTTTTTCCATAACGTCGGGTAACATAAGGTATTTCTTTGTAGCAATCATCGCCAATAGAGTAGCTTGGTAAAAATTCGTTGTAAGACATATTCTTTCCTCCGTTATTTTTGACAGCATTTTATTCCGTCATAATTATACGATTTAATAATACAACTTTTTATGGGGGATATTTGTGACATTTTGTTAATAATTATTAAAAATATATCAAAAAGCGGCACTCCCACTGAGAGTACCGCCATAAATTATTCTTCCTCATGGATAGTCTTAACGCCAAACACAAAATATATCACATGGCAGACCCAAACCACCGCCAATATTACCCTTGCCACTGGCACACGGCTCATCATTATAAAGCCGAAGCCCATAAGAAGAGTGACAACTGTGAGGATAGTGAGCTTTGTTTTCATAAGCATACCACGCTTTTCAACGAAAGACTGCAAATGCTTTTTGTACATATTGCTCGACACAAACCAATTGTGAAGCCGCTCAGAACTTTTTGCAAAGCAGAACGCCGTCGCCATAAAAAACGGCACTGTGGGCAGGATAGGGAGAACTATCCCAACTGTGCCAAGGGCTAAGCATACACAGCCCACCGCAATAAATATCACTTTACTTATTTTCACTTGCCTGCCTCCGTTTCTCTTTTGAGCTTTCTATAACGTGCCTGATTGCCGAAATAGGGTGATGAAATATCATTCTCGGACCTGAAAACCGCATTACCTCTTTTATCTTCTGCCGCATCTCGGGCTTGTAGCAGTGCACCTTGCAGTTTGAACAGAACGTCTTGTTTTCCATGAATGGACACCTGTCGCTGCGCTGTCTTGCATATTCTGCAAGCTCTTTGCACTCGCCGCAAAGCTCCCTGCCGCCGTGCTTTTTGCGGCAGTAAAGCCCTATCATTTGCGTAACGATGCACTTTTCACGCTCTCTTTTTTCTTTGATATCTCTCATTAGCTGAGCCTGCCGTTCTCAACTGAGTATACCTTGTGGCAGATACACATTGTTGATTTTCTGTGTGAAACCAGCGCCACAGTTCTGCCTGCACCCTCGTCACGAAGTGCTTTGAGTATCACTGCTTCATTAAGACTGTCAAGATTGCTTGTCGGCTCATCAAGAAGCATGAAAGGTGCGTCATGCAAAAACGCCCTTGCAAGACCAATCCTCTGCCTTTCACCCCCTGATAACGTGCTCCCAAGCTCGCCAACGTTGGTATCATAGCCATTAGGAAATGTCATGATAAAATCGTGTATTGAAGCCTTTTTGCAGGCTGAGATTATCTCATCATGAGTTGCGTCAAGCTTTGCGATACGGATATTGTTCTCGATACTGTCATGGAAAAGCTCTGTTTCCTGAGTGACAAAGCTTTCGGCATTTCTCAGGCTTGCAGTATTGATGCTGTCGATATCTTCGTCC